>CAZXHQ010000308.1:0-4005 GCA_964640145.1 uncultured Rhodothermales bacterium
TCAGATCCGCCGCATCGTATTCCACGTCCGTGCTGTCCCGCGCGGCGGCTTCGCGCTTTGAGCCCGCACGGGCCGCGGCAGTGGTACCCGCGGAAGCGGTGGCCTGATCGGCCGCCTCGCGATTCGCCGCGGCGGGGCCTTCGCGGTCGTCCGACGCCAGCGCGGGCCTCAGAGGCTGCATGCGGTAGGTTCGGAGGTCATGGGCGACGTTGATAGTCGATCCCGATACCGGTGGAAGACCGAGGTGAGCGAGCGCGAGGTTGGCTGCGTCTCCGTTGCGAATGGGCTGGCCGTCGTGCCCGTAATCGGGCTGGCTCATTCCCGGATGCAGCCGCGAGCCCCGGTTCAAGGCGTAGAGCTCGGAAGGCGCCACCCCGCGCCCCCACACGTAGAACGGAATCGTATAGTTCTCGATGTGCGAGGCGTCGCCGTGGTTGTGAAAGTTGCCTCCGCCTCCATGATCGGAGGTCAGGATGATCACCGTGTTCCCGGTGAGGGCCGGCGTCGTGTCGACCAGCTCGAAAATGCGGCCGAGCAGCCGATCGACCCCCTCGATAGATCCGAGGTAGCTACTGCCCGAGCGCATGTTCCAGTTGTGGCGGTGGCCGGCCGAGTCCGGGTCGCGCAGGTGCACGAAGGCATACTCATACGGCTCGCGCTCCATTTCCGACACGAACGCGTAGACCAGCGCTTCGCTATTCTCCTCAATGAGGAACCGGTCGATCTTGTCCCGCCCGTCGTCGGCGCCGGTCCGGTCGGGCGCACCGTTGAGCTCATTATAGCTCTCCTCGAAGATGACAAACTTCGACTTGGTCGCGTAGAGTGCCGTGCTCAATCCATGGTCGTGCGCGACGTCAAAAACGCTGGCGACATACTCGCCGCGGTTGGAATGAAGGGTCGCGCCCGCGTCGGGATTGCTGTTCGTCGTCCAGTGATGGCCGTACGGTCCCAGAACGGCGCGGCCGGTCAGCTGCGAGGTATGGTTGGGAAGCGTATTGCTGCGGTAATAATCCGTGCGCGCATTGTCGGTGTGCGCACCTTCCGTCCGCAGGCGGTAAAGATTCGGCAGCTCATCGGCGGAGAACCGAGGTACCGCATCGGCACGGAGACCGTCCACACTGATGTGGATGACGTGCCCGGCGGGCGGCGGCCCGTCGTCCCCGTCGGAAGCGACGACCGGCAGCGCAACCAGCGCGGCAACCATGCACAGGAAAAGGCGTCGAGCGTACGTCAAATAATCATTCATCGTCATTCCAGCGTCGTTTCGGCAAAATCACTCAATGCAGCGGAGGGCCGTCGATGAACCCCGCATCGACCTCGTGGGTCGACGTCGTATGGCAAGCTCATGGGTGCGTCGCCCATCCCTGGGAGTTTGTCGGACTTACGGAAAATCCACGTTGTTTTTATTGGACTTGCGCGATATTCTCGAATATCGAATATCTAATAAAAACAAGAGCTTACAGTAAAAATCCGACGGGCTCCTGGGGCGCACGGGCAGCGTATATTCAAGGACTACGTTCACGGACGCGGCCTACTCCAGGACGCCCTCCGTGGTTGAAAGACGCCTCCTTCTCGGCTTGGCAGAGCGAACCGGCGTGGGTCGATCGCGTCCTCAGCTCTCTGCCTCCCTCGTGCTTAAATAAACATGCAACCACTGTGCCGAATCCGTTACGCCGGTCCGAACGGACGGCGGCCCTTGGGTGACCCGGATGGATGCCTCCCCTGGGGAATTCGGACGGATGGCGCCCCGGGCCACCCGGACGAATCGGACGCGCGCCGGCATTCCATACCGGCACCCTCAATTACAGGGTACCGTATGCCATACTGTACACCGACATCCGGTGAAGCGAGCAGCCGCGAGACTCGAAGCCAGGTGAAGGACGCGATGCAGGAAGAGCCGGCGAAGAAATCGTGCCGATCGAGGCGCGCGACGAGCGGGACCACGACCCCGTAGGACGACTCATCCCTTCTATGGCGAGCCGCGGCAACGAACCGAGAGGATGCGGCGGCGCTGGAATGCCCGCGGAGGGACGCTGCAGTATGCTACGAGCGCTGCATCGTTTCCCTGAACTCCACGTCCGGCCAGTCTTCCTGGGCCCGCTGAAGCCAGAAGCTGCTCTCGGCGAGAAATACGGGCGTGCCATCGACGTCCCGCGCCAGCTTGCTTCGGTTCTTCTTGACGAAGGCGTCGAGACGCTTCGAATCGTCGCAGTGGATCCACCGGGCCATTTCATAGGAGAGCGGCGCGAGCTTCACATCCACGCCGTACTCCTCCTTGAGCCGCGTGGCGACGACGTCGAACTGGAGGACGCCCACCGCGCCCAGGATATAGTCGTTTCCATCGATGGGACGGAAGAGCTGGATGGCCCCTTCCTCGATGAGCTGATGGAGACCCTTCTCGAGATGCTTCGATCGGAGCGCATTGTCGAGATATGCCTTTCGAAAATGCTCCGGCGCGAAGTACGGGATGCCGGTGAACTGGAGCGGCTCGCTCTCCGAGAGGGTATCGCCGATCCGGAGCGTGCCGTGATTGGGGATGCCGATGATGTCGCCGGGATAAGCCTCATCGGCGCCCGCCCGGTCCTGCGCCATGAATAGCGTCGCATTAGCGATGCGCAGCTCCTGGTCGCGCCGGTGATGCTGCACGCGGATACCGCGCTCGAACCGGCCGGAACAGATCCGCAGGAAAGCCATGCGGTCGCGATGGTTGGGATCCATGTTCGCCTGGATCTTGAAGACCATGCCGGAGAACTCGTCTTCGTACGGAGACACCTCTCGCGTCCTCGTCCGGCGCGGCTGCGGCGGCGGCGCGATCTCCACGAAGAGATCGAGAAGCGCCTCGATCCCGAAGCCGTTCAGGGCGCTGCCGAACAGGACGGGCGTCTGCTCGCCGGCGAGGTATTTCTGCAAGTCGAACGTGGCACCGGCCTCTTTCTGGAGCTCGATGCTGAACCGCAGCTCGTCGGCTTCCGGGCCGACCAGATCGTCGAGGGCGGGATCGTGGAGATCCGGGACGTCGACGGGCTCGGGCTCATCCGGACCGTATGGCCTCAGCACGCGCTCCTGAAGGTGGTACGTTCCCCAAAACCGACCCGCGCGGCGGATGGGCCACGTGACGGGTACGGCCTCTATGTCGAGCTTCTCCTCGATGTCGGCCAGCAGATCGAGCGGCTCGCGCCCGACGCGGTCGAGCTTGTTGATGAACGTCAGGATGGGCGTCGTGCGCATTCGGCAGACGTCCATGAGCTTCTTCGTCTGGCTCTCGACGCCTTTAACGCTATCGATCACCATGAGGGCGCTGTCGACGGCGGTGAGGACGCGGTAGGTATCTTCGGAGAAGTCGTGGTGACCCGGCGTGTCGAGCAAGTTCAGCTCCCGCCCCCGGTACGGAAATTTCATGACCGAGGAGGTGACCGAAATGCCGCGCTCTTTCTCGATCTCCATCCAGTCGCTCGTCGCATATCGGGCCGTCTTACGCGCACGCACGTCGCCGGCCATGTGAATCGCGCCGCCTCGCAAAAGAAGCTGCTCGGTCAGCGTGGTCTTGCCGGCGTCGGGATGGCTGATGATGGCGAACGTCCGCCGGCGGTCGGTCTCGCGCTGCTGAACCTTCTGGCGGGGGATCGTCTGGCGCGGAATCGTCTGGTCTGAAACCTTACTCATGCGTACGATGGGGAAAGGGAGGAACAGCCTCTGCTAACGAGACCGAGCTCGATGAGTTCACGATCCCCTTCCTAAATTTCCACGAAGTGATGCCGGCTTCGCCTAACGTGAACGAGACGGAATGCCGGCTTCGCCTCTGACCAGGCGCACCGCCGACTTGCGTCGCTGACGAGACAACACGACGCCGGCCTCTGACGAGATGAAACGGCCGCGACCGCTGCCGCTGGAAAGACGCAGGGGCGCTCTATCGCCGGCCAAGGTCCCCGGCTCGACCCGCGCAATTGGCGGCCTACTCCGCCGGCTCTAGCCGCACGATCGACGGCATTCCTTCTTCGGTGCCGT
>CAZXHQ010000308.1:4105-5175 GCA_964640145.1 uncultured Rhodothermales bacterium
GCCTACTCCGCCGGCTCTAGCCGCACGATCGACGGCATTCCTTCTTCGGTGCCGTCGAGAGCAAGGTAGATGTACCCGTCCGGGCCCTGCCGAACGTCTCGGACGCGCCCTTCGCCGCGCACGAGCGTCTCTTCGGTGAGGACTTCCTGTCCGTCCATAACCAGTCGCGCCACCTGCATGCCGCGGAGACCGCCGACGAAGAAGTCGCCGCGCCACTGCGGGAACTGGTCGCCCGTGTACACCATGAAGCCGGACGTGGCGATCGACGGGACCCAGAAGTGCACGGGCTGCTGCATCCCGTCCTGATGCGTAGACGTGTGGATGGCATCGCCGCTACCGTAGTTGACCCCGTAGCCGATCACGGGCCAGCCGTAGTTCAATCCGGGTTCGACCCGGTTCAGCTCGTCGCCTCCCTGAGGTCCGTGCTCGACTCCCCACACGTCGTTGGTTTCCGGATGGATGATCAGGCCCTGTATGTTTCGGTGCCCGTAGCTCCAAATCTCAGGAAGCGCACCGTCCTGACCCACGAACGGATTGTCGGAAGGCGCGCGGCCGTCGTCGTGGAGCCTGACGACCGTCCCCTGGTGATTCGTCAGATCCTGCGCGGGATGGGCCTCCAGGTCGCCCTCCGGCGGCACCTGCCGATCGCCGACGCTCATGAAGAGGTAGCCGTCCCGGTCGAAAGCGAGCCGCGAGCCGTAATGGCCGTTGCCGTCACGCCAGGCCCTGGCCTCGAAGACCTCTTCGACGTCGGCGAGTCGGTCGTTTTCGAACCGGCCGCGAACGACGGCCGTGGTCGACTCGGAGGTGTCCGCGTTCGGCTTCGAGAACGTCAGATAGATGAGGCGATTGGAGGCGAAGTCAGGATGCGGGACCACGTCGAGCAGCCCACCCTGTCCTTCCGCCCGCACGTCGGGCACGCCCGCGACGGGCTCCTCCTCCAGCACGCCGTCGCGCACGACGCGGAGACGGCCGGGACGCTCGGTCACCAGTATGTCGCCGCCGGGGAGAAATGCGATCGCCCATGGATTCTCGAGTCCCTCGACGACCGGCACGATTCGGTAGTCGTG
>CAZXHQ010000309.1:0-3107 GCA_964640145.1 uncultured Rhodothermales bacterium
CTCTTCACCCACCATCGAACCGTAACCGCACTCGCATCATGAGTATGACCATTGACGACATCCAAAAGGTCGGCTCCCTCCTGGAAGGGGCCTACCCGGAAGACGTCCTTGAATGGGCGTTCGACACGTTCGGCGACCGCGTCGCGATGGCGACCGGCTTCGGACCTTCCGGCGTTTCACTCATGCACATGCTGTCGCGCGTGCAGCGGGATGCGACCGTGTTCTATCTCGACACGGATCTCCTTTTCCCGGAAACGCACGATCTAAAGCGTCGCCTGTCCGACTTGCTCGGCATTCGTATTGCCCGGATCCATTCCGGTTTATCGCTCCAGGACCAGGGCCGGAAAGAAGGCCCCAATCTCTGGCGCACGAATCCGGATAGATGCTGCTTCCTCCGCAAGGTCCGGCCCCTGCGGCAATTTCTCAGCACGAAGGACGCCTGGATCACCGGGATCCGCCGAGACCAGTCGCCGACCCGTCACGGCATCCGGGTCGTCGAGTGGGATCCGGCGCATGAGCTCGTCAAGATCAATCCGCTGGCGACGTGGACGGAGGCCCAGATCTGGCAGTACATCCAGCTGCACGATCTGCCCTACAATCCGCTTCACGATCGCGGTTACCCGAGCGTGGGCTGCATCCCCTGCACGCATCCCGTCGAGGATGGAGATGATCCTCGGGCGGGCCGCTGGAAAGGCCACGAGAAGCTCGAGTGCGGCATTCACGCCTCCGACGACGTCGCCTACCGCAAGAGTGCCTGACGCCCATGAACGTATATCCCGTCTATCTAAACAGCCTCCGCGGGCGACGGTGCGTCGTCTTTGGCGGCGGACACGCGGGCGAAGCCGAACGAAAGGTCGAGAGCCTTCTGGAGTGCGACGCCGACGTGACGGTGGTCAGCCGCGATCTCTCGCCCGAACTTGCGGCGCACGAACGGGTCGACTGGGTCCCCCGAGAATACCTACCCGGTGATCTCGAAGGCGCTTTCCTGGCGATCGTCAGCGAGACGAATCCGCCCAAGACGAAGCCTATCTGGGAGGAGGCACAGCGCAAGAACGTCCTCATCAACGCCATGGACGACGTGCCGCACTGCACGTTCGTCGCCGGATCCGTCGTTCGGCGGGGCAAGCTGACGCTGTCGATCTCGACGAGTGGTGCCGCGCCGGCCCTCTCGGTCCGATTGCGCCAGCGCTTTCAGGAAGAGTTCGGGCCGCAGTATGCGGTGTTTCTGGAGTGGATGGCGGCCCTCCGCGATCCGATGGCAGCCCACGTGCCCGATTTCGACGAGCGGCGGCGTCTCTGGTATGAGATCGTGGATTCGAACGTGCTCGAGCTTCTCGAACGAGACGGCGAGCGCGCCGCGCTCGATCGCCTGACCGAGATCGCCGGAACCCAGATCGCGGGAGACGCCGGCCTTCTCGAATCCGTCACGCTGGAAGCCTGGTGAGAGGGCCGCGCAGCACCTTCCCCGGGAGGTCGCCGCTTCGCCGGCCCTGCTCCAAAATAGGACGACCGTTCACGAGGACGTACTCGATGCCGTCCGCGTACTGATGGGGCTCCTGAAACGTGGCCCGGTCCGTCACGCGATCGGCGTCGAAGAGCGTCAGGTCGGCGTGGTACCCGGTCTGAATGGCGCCCCGGTCGACGAGTCCTACTTTCTCCGCATTCATGCTGGTCATCTTGCGGACGGCCTCCGGAAGCGTGAGCAGCCCTTTCTCTCTCACGTAGCGGCCCAGCACCCGTGGAAAAGCACCGTAGTAGCGCGGGTGCGGATGGGACGCGCTCGACGGGCCGTCGACGCTCACCGCTCGCCCGTCCGATCCGACCGAGGTGAACGACTGTCTCAAGGCGAACTCCATGTCTTCCTCTGAATGGTGGAAGAAAACTGCGGGGACGTCGCCGTCCTCCTGCAGCATGAGGT
Source organism: uncultured Rhodothermales bacterium (assembly GCA_964640145.1). Taxonomy (GTDB): domain Bacteria; phylum Bacteroidota; class Rhodothermia; order Rhodothermales; family VXPQ01; genus CAZXHQ01. The sequence continues at coordinate 1,919 of CAZXHQ010000309.1, forward strand.
CGATGTAGACGTCGACCGGATCGCCCTCCCGTGCGCGAATCAACGCACCCATTCGCCGGCCGACGAACGGCTTATTGTCCGGATGCGACATCTCAACGAGCAGGATGCCGTCCCAACCGCCGCCGGTGGCAAGATAATGGTTGTACCATCCGGGGAGGCCGTTAAGGATTTCGTGTCGAATGCGCGCGCGATGATCCGGATGACGCAGGCGTTCCAGCATGCGATGCTTCCCCCCGTCGTGCGCCCACGGCGGCACGATCGCGTCGAGATTGTTCTGCCCGGCCGTATACGGATACACGTTCGCCTGGACGTCGAGCCCATCTCTTCTCGCCTCCGCGATCATCGCCACGACGTCGCTCATACGTCCCCAAAGATCTTTATGCGCGATTTTCAGGTGGATGATGTCTACGGACACGTCGGCTCTCCGTCCGACCTCTATCGCCTCTGCGACGGAATCGAACACGCCCTTCCCTTCGTCCCGAATGTGCGTCGAATAGATGCCGCCGTGCCGCCCTGCGACGGCCGCGAGCTCGACGAGCTGATCGGTCGTCACCAGGCTGGCGGGGGGCATCAGCAGGGAGGTAGACAGGCCGAGCGCGCCCTCACGCATGGCCGCCTCGACGAGCTCCTTCATCTGCGCGATCTCCCCTGGTGAGGCCGGCCGGTGCTCGAATCCTTTTACATACGCCCACACCTGACCTTGTCCTACGTAGGAGCAGATGTTTGCGGCCACGCCCCGCTGCGCCACGTGATCGAAATAGCCGCCGAGCGTCGTCCACTCCCGCTCTCCTTCGTGCACGGGTCCGGCCGAGTTGCCCTCTCCCAGAACCATCGTCGTCACGCCCTGCCGGACCATGCTCTCGCAGAGCGGCTCCTCGAGCAGGGAGTCGTCGGAATGATTGTGGATGTCTACGAATCCCGGCGCCGCGGTCAATCCGTCTGCCTCGAGGACGCGGCCGGCCGACCGGCCGGCCAACGTTCCCAGCGCCGCGATCCGGCCGTCGCGGATGCCGACGTCCGCCCGATATGGATTGCCCCCCGTTCCATCGACGATCGTGCCGCCCTGCACGATCAGGTCGAATTCGCGCCGGCGGCAGCCGGCCGTCGATAGGAAGAGAAGCCCGGCCGTCGATTGCAGAAAGGAGCGCCGGTTGACGGGTTTTTCGGTTGAACGTTGAAGGTTGAACGT
>CAZXHQ010000309.1:3207-5139 GCA_964640145.1 uncultured Rhodothermales bacterium
GCTAGTCGATCTGGCGCACGCGGATGCGGAACGCTTCCGCCGGATTGGCGCGAAGCAGTACGTCGACGTCCCCGTCCTTGAAGCCCGCCGCCTGCAGCGCCGGCACGAACTCCGTGATCAGCGTCGTGAAGGGGCGAAACTCGCCGCCGCCCTCCTCTCCGATGCTGTACCAGCCGGCATCCTGCGACACCAGTACCCGTCCCAGCTGCCCGCGACGCTGCATGTACGCGACGAGGTCGACGGTCCGGTCGATCGTCTCCGGACGTACTCCGTCGAATTCGACCCACGCGCCGCGGCGCGCAGCCTCCACGTGTGCGTCGCGATCCTCTTCACCGTGGGCGTGAACCCAGATCCACGCGCTCGGATGCACGCCCATCTTCTCCAGAATTTCGAGCTGCTCGAAAGCCGGCACCGCAGGACCCGTGTGGGCGGCGATCGTGAGACCGGTAGCCCGGTGGGCGATCCCGGCCGCTTCGACGAGCTTCGCATCGACGTCCGACAACGAGCCCGAGTCGACGCCGATTTTCATCAAGCCGGGACGCACGCCCGATCCGCCGATCCCGTCCCTCCACTCCTGGATCCACCGCCCGGCGAGCTCCTCCGCAGTGTCGGTGAAGGCATGATCGGGAAGGTGGGCATCGTCACGCGCGCCGTAGTACCCCGTGTTCGTCAGCACGTGCAGGCCGCTGCGCTCCGACAAGGCGCGGAGCAAGATCGGATCTCGCCCCAGATACGCCGGCGTGGCGTCTACCAGCGTCTGCACGCCGAGCTCTTTGATCTCGAGCAGGTAGGGAAGCACCGTGTCGACGACGTCGGCGCGGTCGTAGCTCGGAGGCGGATCGGCGAGGGGTGTGAAATCCACCATCACGTGCTCGTGAGGCAGCGTCGTGCCCAGCGCGTCCGGAGACAACGCTCCCCGAACCGTCATGATGCGCCCGAGCCGGACGGGCGGCAGCGGTCCGCTGCAGCCCGTAAGGGCCCCGCTGCCGAGGGTCGCAAGAGCACCTGCGCCGAGCGTGAGGAAATGACGTCGTTTCATTATGTTGTCGCCCTCCAACACTAGCGAAACAAGAGAACGGAGCGACCAATGAGCGAATCCGTCGGGTTCATCGGACTCGGTATCATGGGCCGCGGCATGGCCCACAATCTACTAAAAAACGGCGTCGACCTGACAGTGTGGAATCGAACGCCGTCCAAGATGGACGCGCTGGAAGAGGCCGGAGCGCAGGGGGCGGCGTCGCCGGCCGACCTCGCCGCCACGTGCGAGGTGATCATCACGTGCGTCAGCGACACTCCCGACGTCGTCGAGGTCGTCGGGGAGGTGATGGAAGCCGCTCTGCAGGGCAGCCTCTTGATCGACATGAGCACCATCAGCCCGTCGGTGACCCGGGACCTGGCCGGCGAGCTCGAGGCGCGCGGCATCCACATGCTGGATGCCCCGATCAGCGGCGGAAGCGAGGGAGCGGCAGCCGGCACGCTCAGCATCATGGTCGGCGGGGAGGCGGACCAGGTCGACCGGGCCATGCCGTACTTCCAGGCGATGGGCGCGACCATCACGCACGTCGGCGGAAACGGCGCCGGCCAGACGGTCAAGCTGGTCAATCAGATCCTCGTCGTGATCAACATGCTGGCCGTCTCCGAAGCGCTGACGTTCGCAGAGGCCGGCGGCCTCGACCTCGACCGGACGCTGCAGGCCGTCACCGGGGGCGCGGCCGGAAGCTGGATGCTCAGCAACCGCGGTCCGCAGTGCGTCGAGCGCGACTGGCGCCCGGGATTCACGATCGACCTGCAGCAGAAGGACCTGCGCCTGGTGCTGGATGCGGCGGACGAAACGGGCGTGCCCGTCCTGGGGACGAGCACATGCTTCCACTATTATCGCACGCTCCAGCAGAGAGGCCTCGGCAGCGAGGGCAACCACGCCCTCATCAAGGC
>CAZXHQ010000310.1:0-5135 GCA_964640145.1 uncultured Rhodothermales bacterium
GGCGCTGCCGGCCGAAAAGAGCCTCTTTAGAGCCGGTGGTTCCTGCCGATGTCGTGAATCGAGACTCAGAATTGAACGAATCGCAGCCGGGAGTCGTCCGCCCGATAAATCGGAAAGCGGCGGGGTGCGCCGATCGACTCCTGCCCAAACTCGGAGAACAGGTGGGGAAGGAACGCTTCGCTGATGCCGATACCGTATCGCGCACCCGCATGACCGCCTGATCATCTCCGTCGGACACGCCGATCGAGACGGAGCGCTGGCTCCGCGGACGGGGGACGCACTGGGGACCGAGATAGCGCGGTCACGAGGGGGATCCGGCAGATCGTCCAAGAGATGCCGAGCGACGCCCGTCGTCCGCTCGTTACGGTGTTGTTGCACTCTCGGAGCCTGCCTGAAAAACCTGCGGATGTGGAACGGGTCTATAGACGTAGTGCGACATGCTTCGATGTCTGAGCCCGCCTTGGGGAGCTCATGAAGTCGAGTCGGGCGGCACGTATCGATACGTCATACACGCAGCGAACAGGGAGGAAGACGATGCCGGTCGAGAAGCTGAAAGCGTTCCTGGATGAGAACAACGTCAAGTACGTTACGATCAAGCATTCGCGTGCCTTCACGGCCCAGGAAGTCGCGGCTTCGGCGCACATCCCCGGGAAGGAGATGGCCAAGACCGTCATGGTGAAGATCGACGGAGAGATGGCGATGGCGGTCCTGCCGGCGTCTCACCAGGTCGATCTCGATGCCCTTGGGAAGAAGACGGGCGCGGAGGCCGTCGAGCTGGCGGCCGAGGACGAGTTCGAAGAGCTGTTTCCCGACTGCGAGGTCGGCGCCATGCCTCCCTTCGGCAGCCTTTACAACTTGAAGACGTTCATGGCGGCGGCGCTGGCAGAGGACGAGGAGATCGCCTTTAACGCGGGTTCCCATACGGAGCTGATTCAGATGTCGTTCAGCGATTATTACAGACTGGAAGATCCGATAGAACTGCAATTTGCGCTCACGCCGGCCTGACGGGCTGTCGATCAACCCCGGATCGGAGGTCGGGCGTGGTTCAGTCAGACGGTACGCCGGTGGAGCGCAGCTCCGAGAGTACCGAGAACAAGTGCTGAGGAGGTGTGTGCAGATGCGTTTGCTTCGCGCGATTGTGTTTGTGCTCGCAACGGGCTGGTTCACGGTCCAGGCGTCAGCCCAGCCCGCGCATCCCGTTCATAAATATATGGCGGGTGAGCACGTCGCACTTGAGAGTGTGCGTGCTGCGGTTGCCGATGCCTTCAGGCCGGTCTACATCCACGCCGTGGAGCTCCCGGATACCGTATGGGTCGGCGACGATCAGCCCTATTCCGTCCTGACCAACGTCGAGACGGCCACGCTGCCGATTAGGGTCAGATGGGACTTCGGTGACGGTCGATCGGCAAACGGTCTTCACGTCCGGCACTCTTTCGAGGAGCCGGGGACCTACGACGTCACCGTCACGGCATCGAACCGGCGCAGCGAAACGAGCCGCACCGTCACGGTGATCGTTCGACCGCCGGATGAATGAGACCATCAGAGGCAGGGGCGTCATCTCCGAGCCGCGTTGCGGAGCGTCTCCTCATCCCGCGGTGTGAAACGAACGAGGAGACGATGCACGGCGGGTTCGAAACGGCAAGAAGCCGGTATTCTACCGGTACGAAACGGAATCGCGTTTTCCGTACCTTGCCGGTGGATGAACGAGGCCTTACGAATGTCTGCCGTCTTGATCGATCGCCTGGCTGGAATCGCCGTTGCCGTCGTCTTGCTGAGCGGCACGGCTGGATGTAGAGAGCAAATGCCGTCGCCGTCGTCGGATGCCTACAGCGACGCGGTGGCGGCCTTCTACACAGGCATTGCCGCCATCGAGGTGGGGGAGGACCGAAGAGCCGAGGAGCTGCTGCTTCAGGTTACCGAGCTGGCACGGGACGAGCCGGCTGCATGGGCGAACCTCGGCCTTCTGGCGCTGCGGAGGAACGAGCTCGATCTCGCACGGGAACGCCTTGACCGAGCGCGTGAACTCGCACCCGAGGAGAGCCGGATTCACTTCCTGCTCGGCCTCGTGGAGGCGACGCGGGGGAATGCGGAGGAGGCCATCGCCTATTTTGAGCGCGCGCGTGAGCTGGATCCGCAGAACGTGCGCGCGATCTATGCGCTCGCCGAGCAGGTGGAGACCTATCGCGGTGAGGGCGCTTCCGAGCAGGTTCGGTCCCTCATAGACGCCATCCTCGAGATCCGGCCGAACAATCTGGCGGTGATCGTGGAGCGAGCGCGCCTCGCCGCTCTAGAGGGGGACGAGGCGGCCCTCGCCGAAACGATCGATCGTCTGGAAGCATCCTCGAGGGACTGGTCGACCGAGGCCCAGGAACAGTTAACGGCTGTCAGGCAGGCACTCGAATCCGGTCGGATGGATGCCGTAGCAACGGAGCTCACGTTTTTCAGCAACGTGTTGAAGCGGGAGCCGGCCTACCGGGAGAGCATTGCTGCCGTTCGCACGCAGACGGGGCAACCCACGGAGCTGATCGGCTCGTTTCTCGCCCTTCAACCGCCGCCCCACCGGCCCGCCCCGCCCGATGAGTCGCTGTCTTTCGATCCGTCGACGCCTGCCGGCTATGACGATGCGGAGGAGCCGTGGCGGTGGGCACGGGCCGTAGCTTTGTCACCCGATGCCGCACCGATCATAGCAGCAGCCCTCCAGGATGAGCTGGTTCTTCAGGACGGCACGGTTCTACGAACGCCCGGTGAGCTTGCGGCGGCCGGTCTGATCGCCACCGACTACAACTACGATTTTCGGATCGATCTGGCGCTCGCCGGTCCCGACGGGTTTCGTCTCTACCGCGGGGACGGCGAATCCTCATTTGTCGAGGTCACGGATGAGATCGACCTTTCGAGCGGCATCCGCAACGGACGATATGCGGCGGGCTGGACGGCCGACGTGGACATGGATGGAGACCTCGACCTGATTCTTGCGCCTTCGGAAGGGCCGCCGGTCGTGCTTCGCAACAACGGCGACGGGACCTTTTCGGCGATGGATCGTTTCGGCGCGGTTGCCGACGCTCGCGGCTTCGTCTGGACGGACATGGATGGGGACGGGGATCCCGATGCCGCTTTTCTCGACGCCGGCGGAAGGATCCACTATTTTCAGAACAACCGGTCACAGGGTTTTGCCCACCGCACCCTCGACCTGACCGCGCGAGCTATCACGGCGGCCGACCTGGACGCGGACGGGATCTTCGAGCTGGTCGCATTGCGTGCGGACGGAAGCGTCGTTCGTTACCAACAGGCCGCAGGGGTCGATCCGGAATTTACGGCGCTGGCGGCAGCGTGGGACGCCGCCGTTCAAGAGGGGGCCCGCCTGTTTGCGGCGGACGTAGATAACAACGGCGGGCTGGATCTCGTCGCGTCGAGTGGAGGCCGGAGCGGAGTATTTCTCAGCCGTGAGGACAGCACGTTTGCGCAGCTCGGCCCGGATATGGAATCGGACGTGTATACCCTCGCCGAGGTCACCGGCGACGGTCGCCTCGATATGATCGGCGTGGATTCCGAGATGCAGCCCGTACGCCTCGAGAACAGAGGAACCAGAGATTACCGTTCCACGATCATGCGGCCGATCGCTGCGGAGGCGACGGGCGACCAACGCATCAACCCGTTCGGCCTCGGTGGGGAGGTCGAAGTGAGGTCGGGGCTGCTGTATCAGAAGCAGCCCATCGCCGACCCCATCATCCACTTCGGCCTGGGAGAGCGCGACATGGTCCACGTGGCCCGTATCGTGTGGCCGAACGGCGATATCCAGGCCGAGTTCGACCTGCTCGCCGACCAGACCGTGGAGACGCAGCAGCGGCTGAAGGGCTCGTGCCCGTGGCTGTTCGCCTACGACGGAGAAGGCATGGCCTTCGTAACCGATTTCATCTGGCGCTCGCCGCTCGGACTGCGCATCAACGCTCAGGAGACGGCGGGCATCATGACGACGGAGGATTGGGTGAAGGTGGAGGGCAGCGAGCTGCAGCCCCGGGACGACGTATACGACCTGCGCATCACGGCCGAGCTCTGGGAGACGCACTTTTTCGACCACGTGTCTCTGATGGTGGTAGATCACCCGGTCGGTACCGAAATCTTTGTCGACGAGCGTTTCGCTTTCCCCCCGCCGGAGCTCGAGGTGCTCGTCACGAGGGAGCCGACCCCGGTCTCGCGGGTGGTCGACGATGCCGGCCGCGACGTGACGTCGTTCGTGGCGGACGACGATGACCGGTATCTCGCCAGCTTCGAGCGAGGACAGTATCAGGGTGTGGCGAAGCCACATTCCATCGAGATCGATCTCCGCGACGCGCCCGCGGACGGACCGCTTCGCCTGCTCGCTTCCGGATGGGTTCGTCCGACGGACAGCTCGATTAACGTGGCCCTGGCGCAGGGTGGGCACTCGCCGCCGACGGGCGTCCGCCTGGACGTACCCGACGGCCGGGGCGGCTGGAAGACGGTGTATCCCAATCTGGGCTTCCCCGCCGGCAAGTACAAGACCATGGTCGTCGATCTGACGGACATATTTCCGGCCGACCCGATCGTCCGGCTGACGACGAATCTGGAGATCTACTGGGATGCGATTTCCTGGGCACCGGGAATGGCCCAGGAGGAGATTCGGACGACGCGGCTCGCCCCGTCGATGGCGGATCTTCGGTACCGCGGGTATTCGCTCGTTGTGGAGCCCGATCGTACCCATCCCGAGGTACCAATCTACGATTCCCTCGCCTCATCGGTGCAGGTCTGGCAGGATCTGGAGGGATACTACACGCGCTTCGGAGAGGTAGGCGAGCTGCTGAAGGAGGTGGACGACCGTTACGTGATCATGAACGCCGGCGACGAGATGCGATTAGAGTTTCCGGCAATGGATGCACCCGCTCCCGGGTGGACGCGCAGCTTCGTGCTTGTCGGTGACGGATGGGTGAAGGATGGCGACTACAACACGACCTATTCGGAGACGGTGCTTCCGCTACCTGCACACGACCTGCCCGGCTACGATCGCCCGCGTGGCGCGCTGGAAGATGATCCGGTCTACCAGCGCCATCCCGAAGATTGGCGCACGTACCACACCCGCTACGTGGCGAACGAGGCGCTCTGACGGAGCCCTCCAACCGCCT
>CAZXHQ010000311.1:0-5117 GCA_964640145.1 uncultured Rhodothermales bacterium
TCACCGTCGAGCACGCCGACGTAGACGGGCTGCATGCGCATCTGTCGGCCCGCGGCATCGACGCGGCAGTGCGGCAGAAGAAACTCCGCTTCGCGCCGACCTATTACAATTCATCCGAGGAGGTAGAGTGCGTCCTGGAAGCGGTCGAGCAGTTTACGGGTACGAGGTAGGGTGGAGGAAGAACGGATCGAACAGATCGTCAAGCTCGAGGTACCGGTCGGCTATGAGGAGGGGACGCGCCTCGACCTGTATATTACCCGCTTCCTTCCGAACGTCTCGCGGACGAAGGTGCAGAAGGGTATCGAGGCGGGCTGCGTGACCGTAAACGGCATCACCATCGACAGGTCGTCCTACAGCGTCCAGTCCCAAGACGTCATCGTCTGTAAGGTGATGCGCCCGCCGCCGGTAGAGGCTGCGCCCGAGGCCATTCCCATCGACGTTCTCTTCGAGGATGACGACGTCATCGTCGTCAACAAGAAGGCGGGCATGGTCGTGCATCCGGCCTACGGCCACCGTACGGGAACGCTCGTCCATGCCCTGCTCTACCACGTCGGGGCGCCCTCGGTCGACGTCATGTCGGACGATGAGGAGCTCGACGACGACGAGCTCGGTCTTTCGACCATGAATGCGGTCCCTCAGCGTGAAGGAGACCCCTCGATTCGCCCCGGCATCGTGCACCGCCTCGACAAGGACACGTCCGGTCTGCTCGTGGTGGCCAAGAACGACGCAGCGCATCGGAAGCTCGCCCGTCAGTTCGCCGACCATTCGATCGAGCGCCGGTACGTGGCCGTGCTGTGGGGGGTGCCGGATCCCTCGCAGGGTCGCATCGAAGGGGACATTGGCCGCGACCGCCGAGACCGAAAACGCATGGCGGTCGTGCCCCCGGGCATCGGCAAGCATGCGGTCACCTATTATGAAACGATCGAGGCGTTCGAGCACACGTCGTTGGCGGCATTTCGCCTGGAGACGGGTCGCACGCACCAGATCCGCGTCCACGCCCAGCACATCGGGCACCCCGTATTCGGCGACGACACGTATGGGGGGAGGGCCGTTCGCTTCGGCCAGGCGACCGGCAGCAGGAAGACGTTTTTCCACAACCTGTTCGAGGGACTGAATCGGCAGGCGCTGCATGCCGAAACGCTCGGCTTCATACATCCTCGCAGCGGCAGGGCCGTCGCTTTTCAGGTCGATCCTCCGGACGATATGCAGTACGTTGTCGAGCGCCTGCGACGTGTGGAAGGGGGCTCGGACGACTATTAAGATGCTGTGCAGATCCGACGCCAATTCCAACCATTGGCGAACAAGGCCCCTGACAGGACGTAATCCCCTGTTGGAGTCCTGTCCGTCCGTCCGGACCTGCCGGAGCTCTCACGGCGGAATCGCCCGCATCGGATCGAGACCAATTATGCCCGCGACGAGATTTTTGGAAATACACGACCTCCTATCGCCGCAGACCGTTCGCGTCGGTCTGTCCGGATCGACGAAGGCCGAGGTGCTGAACAACGTCATCGATCTGCTGGACGGGCATCCGGCGGTACGTGATCCGGACGCCGTACGTAACGCCATCATGAGCCGTGAGAACATCATGTCCACCGGCGTCGGCAAGGGGCTGGCTCTACCGCATGCGAAGACGCCGGCGGTTACCGAGAGCGTAGCCGCCTTCGCCGTGACCAGCGAGCCGGTCGACTTCGGGTCGATCGACAATGCGCCGGTTCGACTCATCTTTCTTCTCGTCGGTACGGAAGCGGCCAAGTCGGAGCACATCAAGATTTTGAGCCGTGTATCGCGCTTGATGAACCGCGAGCGATTTCGCGAGCGATTGTTGAACGTGAAGGAAGGGGACGAGGTGCTGGAGATCTTCGAACGTGGCGAGACTGATCTCCTGGAAGGGTGATACGGGTCGCCGGTCGCACCTTTCGCCGATTTCCACCTCCGCCCATCTCGACAGCTGCATCCTTTTGCCGACGTGCCGAAGACCTATCAGAACATAAAGGGAACGTTCGACATCCTTCCGGACCCGTCCACGACCGACGGGACGACGACCGCCGGCAGTGCCGGCTGGCAGCATGTGGAAGGGACCATCCGACGCGTGATGGCGCGCTACAACCTCGAAGAGATTCGGACGCCCGTACTCGAAGAGACGGAGCTCATCGCACGCGGCATAGGCCAGCTCACGGACATCGTCACGAAGGAGATGTTCGCCTTCAAGCGCGGCGACGACCACTACGTACTGCGTCCCGAGCTCACGGCCCCCGTCATGCGCGCCTACCTTCAACATCATCTCGAGCAGCGTGGAGGGGTGCAGAAGCTTTTCTACATTGGTCCCTGCTTCCGTGCCGAACGGCCCCAGAAGGGCCGTTATCGCCAGTTTCACCAGTTCGGTTGCGAAATAATCGGCGCGGACGATCCGCGAGCAGACGTGGAGACGATCGCCCTGATGATGGCCGTCTACGACGAGTTCGGCCTCGAGCGCACCATGCTTCGGGTCAACACGCTGGGCAGCGCCGAAACGCGCGCGGACTACAAGGACGCGCTGAAGGCGTATTTGGAGCGGTATCGCGATCGCCTCTCGGAAACGAGCCGCGCGCGTCTGGCGACGAATCCGCTGCGGATCCTGGACACCAAGGACGAGGACGAGCGAGCGCTGCTGGCCGATGCTCCCCTGCTCGTCGACTTCGTCGACGAGAAGAGCAGGGCGCACTACGATCAGGTGAAAGAATTTCTGAGCGACCTCGGCATCGGGTACGAGGAGGATCCGTTTCTCGTACGGGGGTTAGACTACTACACGCATACGGCCTTTGAGCTCGAAAGCCCGGATCTCGGGGCGCAGAACGCTCTCGCTGGCGGGGGGCGCTACGACCTGCTTGCCAGCGAACTCGGCTCAAACAGACCCGTGCCGGCCGTGGGTTTCGCGGCGGGGATGGAGCGCCTTTTTCTGGCACTCGACGCACGGAACGTGACGCTTCCGTCGGCGGCGGCGCCCGACGTCTTTCTGGTGGCGCTCGGCGACGACGCGGCGAGGTGGGTCTTCGGCGAAGCGCATCGGCTCCGGCAGGAAGGGCTGAACGTCGGCCTCGATCTGAAGGGCCGCTCCATGAAAGCGCAGATGCGCGAGGCGGATCGCCAGAAGGCGGCCTTTACGCTCATCGTCGGTCAGAACGAGCTGGAGGCCGGCGTCGTCCAGCTGAAAAACATGGGATCCGGGGACCAGATCGAACTCCCTCCGATGGAGGTGGTAGATTACGTACGCGAACGCCGAGCCGTGGTGAAGGCCGGATAGCTTCCGCAGTGCAGTACCGAAAAAAGCGATATGTACCCGCGACTTAGCGACATATTCAGGGACCTCTTCGGTTTCAGCCTACCGTTCCCGATCTATTCGTTCGGCGCCATGGTGGCCGTCGCCGTGCTGACGGCCATGTGGCTGACGCAGCGGGAGCTGGATCGGATGTATGAGGACGGCCGTCTCAGCAGCGTACGCGTCCCGGCCGAGAATGGTAAGAAACGCGCCCGCGCGGCCACCCGGGAGGCGAGTCCGTCCGTGCTGATCGGCACCGTCACCGTGCTCGCCGTCGTGCTGGGGATCGCCGGCTCGAAGCTGTTTCACATTCTCGAAAACCTCGACGCGTTTTATGCCGACCCGCTCGGCATGATCTTCTCCACCGGTGGATTGACCTTCTACGGCGGGTTCATCGTTGCCGGCCTCGGCATCGCCTTTTACGTGCGGAAGAAAGGCGTCGAGATGGGTGCTTTTGCCGATGCATTCGCACCGGGACTGATGCTGGCATACGGCATCGGTCGCATCGGGTGCCACCTTGCGGGGGACGGAGACTGGGGCATTCCCGCCGACATGAGCCTGAAGCCGGAATGGCTTCCGACGTGGCTGTGGGCGGAGACCTATCCGAACAACATCCTGGGCGTCGACCTCGCCGCGCCGGGCGTCTATCCGACGTCCATCTACGAATTCGTATTTGCGGCGCTGCTGTTCGGTGTGCTCTGGATCTACCGGAAGCATCCCTACCGCAACGGGTGGCTCTTTTCGTTCTACCTCGTCCTCAACGGCATCGAGCGGATGTTGATCGAGCAGATTCGCGTGAACAACGAGTTCGACGTCGTCGGTCTGACCGTCACGCAGGCGGAGGTGCTCGCCTTCTTGATTCTGGCTACCGGCCTCGCCGGGCTGGCCTTCACATGGAAGCGGCGCACAACGGCGTCGCCGACCGCAGTCGCCTCCCACGCCTGATCACGTCGAGGTAAACCACGACGTTTTGCGCGACATGGACATTGCCTCCCATCTGCAGCGGGCCGTAGAAGCCGTCCGGCAGTGGGAGGCGGAATGGGGCTCCTTCGAGGCGCACGCCTCCCTCCTCACGGACGAGCGGGCCTTCTCCGACGCCCTGTCGACCTACCTGGTGCGCCTTCGCGGCAACTACCCGTTCTTCCATCCCCGCTACGCAGGCCAGATGCTCAAGCCGCCGCATCCTGCCGCCATCGCGGGATACGTCGCGGCGATGCTCGTCAACCCGAACAATCATGCGCTCGACGGAGGACCGCCCACGAGCGCGATGGAAAAGGAGGTGGTCCGTGAGATCGCGTCGATGTTCGGCCTGCCGGGGCAGTCGTTGGGACATCTGACCAGCAGCGGTACGATTGCGAATCTGGAAGCCGCCTGGGTGGCGCGGGAAGCGCATCCGGATAAGGCCATCGCTCTCAGCGATCAGGCCCACTACACCCACGCGCGACTCGTTGACCTCCTCAAGGTAGAGGCGCGCGTCGTTCCGTCGGATGCGCATGGAAGGATGCGTCTCGAGGACCTCGAGCCCGCCGTTCGGAAAGGCGAGATCGGGACCGTCGTCGTAACGGCCGGGACGACGGGCCTCGGGGCCGTCGATCCCATCGCCGACGTCGTTCGATGGCGCGATCGATACGGCGTTCGCGTGCACGTCGATGCCGCTTATGGCGGGTTCTTCGTGCTGGCCGCGGGCGACGACGGGCTCCTCCACCCCGAAACCGGCCACAACCTCCGGGCCATCGCGGCCTGCGACTCGGTCGCCGTCGATCCGCACAAACACGGGCTGCAGCCGTATGGATGCGGATGCATTCTATTTAGGGACCCGGCA
>CAZXHQ010000312.1:0-5107 GCA_964640145.1 uncultured Rhodothermales bacterium
GCCGAGCGGCCCGTATATGTACCGGCTCACGGCCGGCAGCTTCACGGCGGCGAAGATGATGGTGCTGGTGAAATAGTGCAGCAGAGCGTCGATCCGCCGCGCTTCGACGCGGCAACGTAGTCGGTTGAAGGTTGAAGGTTGAAGGTTGAAAGTTGAAGGTTGAGTGTTAAAGGTTCTTGTTCCTGATCGATAGGCCCGATTCGAAAGAACCTTCAACCTTCAACATTCAACCTTCAACCTTCAACTTTCAACCTATAAATCCGGCAGGCCCCAGCGATTGAACAGCGCCTGCATCCTCTCCAGCACGTGGGGGGAGGCGTCTGCGGCCGTATCCCGCAGGGCGGCGCGCTGCCCGGAGGAAAGCGACGGCACTTCCCCTTCGGGCCAGTTCGCCGCGATTCCGTCCACAAAGGCCCCGGCCAGTGCCGGTTCTGCAGATTCCAGTCCGGTGAGCAGCTCCACGAGGAAGGCCGGCGGCGCTTCCGCGGCATGGTGGGCCGCCACCCGGCCGACGGCCTGGCGCAGATTGGCGACATAGGTCGAATCCGCGCGGCGCTCGCCGAGGTCGGCGCGCAGCAGGCGCTGCAGAAAGCCGTAGCCGTGCCGTGCGCCGGCGATCGCCGCGGCGTCACGGATCCAGCGATCGTTCGCGTTGTGCGGCACCAGGACGAGCTCCGCTACGGCTTCGCCGGCTCGATCCGACGCCGGCACGTCGGCGACCGCCAGCAGCACTGCGAGGCGCACCTGCGGGTCTGCGGGCTCCATCATGCTGCTCGGTATGACGTAGTCCGTGCCTTCGGGCACCGTCCGATCAGGGAGGAGCCCCGCGCGCAGGACGGCGTCGAGCGTTTCATCCGTAGGCGGCAGCACCATGAGGGCCGTGCGCCGCACACCGGACGAGGGATGATGCAGCGCGCCGGTCGCCACCGCGAGCGCCTCCTCGTCGCCGCCGTCGAGGGCACCCAGCCCGTGCATCGTCCACAGCGCATGGAGGGCACCGGGGTTGAGGCCGAGCGCATCCACGCGCACGTCGTCGACCAGCCGGTAGAGATGAGGCAGCACGTCGACGCGCCCGCGCTCGACGAGCAGGCGCTGCGCCGTCAGGCGCCAGTGCAGGTTGTCGTCCCGGAGCGTGCGGACGAGATCCTCGGCCGTCGCGTCGCCGAGATCGGAGGGCCGCTCGTCCGCCGGCGCGCGGTCGTAGACGATCCGGTAGATGCGACTGTGCTGCCGGTCTCTGAGCTCGGTCTCGTAGGCATTGCCCTCGCCCGTCTCGTAGCCCGGAGGCGTGGGATTATGCTGGATGATGAGGTTGTACCAGTCGATCATCCAGAGCGCCCCATCGGGGCCGACGCGCACCTGTATCGGCGCGAACCAGGTGTCCCGGCTCGCCACGAGGCTCGCCTCGTTATGCGCACGAAAGTGGCTGCCGTCGGGCTCGAGGAAGAACTTGCCGAGCAGGTGCCCCGTGGGACCGCCGACGAAAGCGGCACGGTTCCAGTACGCTCGCGGAAACTTCCGCGCGGTGTAGAGCTCGTGGCCGGCGCCGGAGGTGTACTGGCCGTGCCAGTCGACCTGACGTACGTCTTCGGTGATCGGGAAGAAGGCGGCATTGTCCGCGATCGGCGGCAGGATCGGGACGTTTCCGCGTTCTTCCGCATCCGGTCCGAATTCGCCTCGTAGGCGCGCGAAGTACCGGTTCGGGATCGCGATGAAATTGCTGGGGTTGCCGTTGGCCGTCGACCCGAACACGAGCCCCTCCTCGCTGAAACCCAGCCCCCAGGTGTTGTTGTTCGTCAGCGCCGTCTGCTCCAGGTGCGTGCCCTCCGGCGTGAAGCGGTGGAACCCCTGGGTGAGCCGGAGCGAGTCCCCGCCGACGGCGCCGGAGAAGCCGGAGTAGCCGACGGCGCCCCAGATGTGGTTGTCGAACCCGTAGCGGAGGTTGCTCGGCCCGGCATGCGTATCGAAGGTGCCCCAGCCCGTGAAGAGCACCTCTCTGACGTCCGCACGGTCGTCCCCGTCGGTATCCTTCAGGAAGAGCATGTCCGGCGCCTGCGCCACGATGACCCCGCCGTTGGCCAGCGTCAGGCTCGTGGGGATGTTCAACCCTTCGGCGAAGACGGTGAACGTGTCGGCCTTACCGTCACCGTCGGTGTCTTCCAGAATCTTGATCCGGTCGTCGCCGCGGCGGTCCGGCTGGAAGTCGTTCGGATACTCGAGCGTCTCCACCACCCAGAGCCGGCCGCGCTCGTCCCAGGCCATGTCGATGGGATTGACGACGTCCGGCTCGGCGGCGAAGAGCTCGAGCCGAAAGCCGGGCTCGAGCGACGCCTGGCGCATGGACTCCTCGGGAGGGAGCGGCCGCTGCAATCGGGTGATCGGATCCCCCGTGATGCCCCAGCCCACCCCGGGCGGATAATAGGGCACGCTGCCCTCCACGCCGTAGTCGAGCGCGGCCGGTGCGAGATCGGCGGCCAGCGCCCAGTCGCCGGCCGCCCATCGTATCCCCCGTTCCAGCAGCTCGTGAAAGCCGGGCTTCGACCAGGTGCGCGCGTCGTGCCCCCACGCCGTGTAGAACACCCGCCCGCCTCCGTGGGTACGTACCCAGGTCCAGGGCTCCTCATGCCCGTCTTCGACGCGGACGGCGAGCACTTCCTTGTCCGGGTTATGTTTCGTGTGAACGTAGGTCTCGTCCCAGCTCGCCAGGGTCGGCAGGCCCTGCATGACCGGATGGTCGGGACGTACGACCTCCGTCCGAAAGCTGTCCACCCCGTGGCTCTTGAAGGCGCCGCCGACGAGGCTCACGTAAGCGTCCGAATTGCCGAACATCCCGGAGGCGGAGTGGACGGCCGCGAGGCCGCCGCCGTCGGCCACGTAGGTCAAGAGCGCTTCCTCCCGCCCCGGAGACAGACGTGGACTGTTGCCGTAGAGCATGACCACGTCATAGCGGGCGAGCACCTCCGGATCGAAGACGGCGAGACGCTCCGTGTAGGAGATGCTGATCCCCTGATCGGCCATGTAGGGGAGGATCTGCTTGACGCGGACCGACGGCTCGTGATGCCCCTCGTCTCCAAAGAAGAGCACGTGCAGCCGTTCCGGAGCCGCCGTCTGCGCGCCCGCCGGAGCCAGGCATCCGATGATCATTCCGAGCGCGGCCGTCAGGCACGGCAGGATGGATGCAGTACGCATGGGTATCTTTCGCCTCCAGATTCAGATGTTCGTTAACGCCCCCTGTCCCCGCCTTCACCGAACAGCCTCCGGAGGAACCGGAGACCGTCTCGCGCCAGCGTGTCCGGGTCGGGAGCGAGGGGCCGCCAGACGGCGGCCGCACGTGCGATGGCCTCGACGCTATCCGAAAACGTTTCGATGACGACCTTGCCGTCGTATCCGATCTCCCGAAGCGCCGCGGCCATGTCCTCCCACGGCAGATGACCCGTGCCGGGCGTGCCGCGGTCGTTCTCGCAGGCGTGCAGGTGGACGAGGTGGTCTCCGGCGTCCCTTATCGCGTCGCCGGGGCTCTTCTCCTCGATCCCGACGTGAAACACGTCGAGCAGGAGTCCGACAGAAGGATGATCGACCCGTTCGACCAGCGCGATCCCCTGGCGGGTCGTGTTCAGAAAGCTGGTCTCGAAACGGTTGAGCGGTTCGATTCCCAGCGAGACGCCGTGCGCCGCCGCTCGCTCGCCCAGGTCGCGCAGGAGGCCGGCCAGCCGCGCGACGTCCCGCTCTCGCTCCTCGGGCGTCGCCCGCCAGCACCGCCCCACCGCCGAATAGAAAGGGCCCACGAGCGTCGGCGAGCCGGCGGCTTCGGCGATCTCGATGCAGGTGCTGAGGTAGTCGACGCCCTGCGCGCGGGTCTCCGGCAGCAGCAGGTCACGCCCCGCGCCGATGACCCCGCAGATGGAGATCTCCAGCCCGTGCGCCTCGGCCAGCGACCGCGCTCGCACGACGTCGAAGTCGCCCGGCGTCTCGACGGGCAGCTCCACCGCGTCGTACCCCAACTCCGCGACGTGCGGAATCAGCGTCTCCAGCTTTTCGGTCGTCGCCGGCGAGGTCCACGCCCAGGTGTTGATGCCGAGCTTCATGCGAAACGTGAGGCGAGTTTGAACCGCTCGTTCGCCCGAATATAGTCATTCGCCGGCCGGCGTCGTCGTCCCGCCATGGACCCGTCCGATCAAATCTCGATCCCATGGGGCGCAAGCGGCAGGGAGCGCAGCCGGACGCCGGCGGCGTCGAAGATGGCGTTTCCGACCGCCGGCGCGATGCCGATGATGGGCGCCTCGCCCGCCCCGGCCGAGGGCAGGTCCGTTCGATCGACGAGGACGACCTCGATCGAAGGGGTGTCGCTGAACCGCGGAACGCGGTATTGCGACAGGGCGGGGTTGGATATGGTGCCGTTCTCGAACCGAATCGATTCGAAGAGGGCGCCGCCGAGGCCCTGAATGATGCAGCCTTCTATCTGGTTTTTCAAGTGGTCCGGGTTGATCACCGCACCGCACTCGAAGGCCTCCGCCACGCGGACGACCCGTACCGCCCCCGTCTCCCGGTCGACGGACACCTCCGCGCAGGTGGCCACGTAACCCCCTTTCTCGAAGCCGCAGGCGATGCCGACGCCGTGGCCGGGCGTCGGGCTCCCTTCCCCCCACCCGAACGCGGCGGCCGCCGCCTCCAGCACGGCGCGCAGCCGATCGTCGTGCAGGTTTCGCAGGCGGAACCGAAGGGGGTCCGTCTTTGCCGCGTGCGCGAGCTCGTCCATGTGGGACTCGCGCGCGAAGTTATTGGCCGTCGCCGCCAGCGCCCGGTAGGAGCCCTCTCGCAGCGGCGATGCGGCCGGATGAAACCGGATTCGCTGGTTCCGGACCTCGTAGGGCGTTCGGATGCCCGAGCCGCCCGAATTGTAGTTGTCGAACGCCCACGCGGCAAGGCGGCCGTCCCCGTCGACGCCGCTGCGGATTTCGATGACGCCGGCGGGACGGAAGTAGGCCCACGTAAACTCTTCCTTTCGGGTCCAGACCAATTTGACGGGCCGGCCGGCGGCGCGGGCGCGCCGCGCCGCCTCGACCGCCCCATCGCCGGTCTGCTTGCCTCCAAATGCGGAGCCCGTGTA
>CAZXHQ010000313.1:0-5106 GCA_964640145.1 uncultured Rhodothermales bacterium
TTCGATTCATGCCTCTCTCTCGGCTGCGACATTGTGTCCTCATCGCACTATCGTGCGCGCTGGCTCTCCCCGCGGTCGGTCAGTATACCTTCCATTTCGGGCGTAACAAGATCCAGTATGACAGCTTCGACTGGCACGTCCTGAAGACCGAGCACTTCGACATTTACTACTATCCGGAGATGCAGCAGCTCGCCGAGCACGGCGCTGCCTTTGCCGAGGAGGCCTATGAGGAGCTGCAGAACAAGTTCAACTTCTCGCTGACGCACCGTCCGCCGCTGATCTTCTACTCCTCGAACCTCCACTTCAAGCAGACCAACATCACGCCCGGATTTATACCGGACGGCGTCGGCGGCTTCTTCGAGTTTCTCAAAGGCCGCGTCGTGATCCCGGCCAACGGCGACATCCACCAGTTCCGCCGGGTCATACGCCACGAGCTCGTGCACGTCTTCACCTATACGAAGGTGCTGCGGGTCGTGCGCGATCACCGCATACCGCCGGACCGCTTCCTGCCGCTCTGGTTTACGGAAGGACTTGCCGAGTACTGGTCGGGGGACCCGGACGAGTCTCACGAGATGCTCATGCGCGACGCGGTCTATTCCAATTACCTCGTCCCGCTGGAGAACATCTATCGCGTCAGCGGAACGTACCTGATGTACAAGGAGGGCGAGGCCCTCTTCCACTTCATGGGCGAGACGTACGGAGAGGAGAAAATCCTCCGGCTTATCGAGAACTTCTGGAAGGACCGCGATTTCCGGCGCGTGATGGAAGTTACGTTGAGGGAGGACTACGAGGCCATCGATGCAAAGTGGCAGGAGTGGCTCCGATCCCGTTATTTCGACGACATCGATGCCGTTCAGCTCTCTTCGCTCATGGCCGGCGGCGTGGCGACCGAGGGGTTCAGCGCGAAGCCCGTCTTCTATGAGTTTCCCGACGGTACGCGGAAGGTCTATTTCGTCGGAAATCGCACCGGGTACAGCAACGTCTATCAAGTAGAGGTCGACTCCTCCTTCCGCCGCATCGGCGAGCCGGACATCCTCGTTCGCGGCGAGCGTACCGACGCGTTCGAATCGTTCCATCTGCTGGAGAGCCGGCTGAGCGTCTCCAGGGACGGCAAGCTTGCCTTCGTCACGAAGAGCGGCGAGTCGGACGTGATCCACGTCTACGACCTCATCCGCGGTGAGCTCGGAGCTACCTACAGCTTCGAGAATCTGGTCGCGGTGTATTCACCGGACTGGAGCCCCGACGGAACCCGCCTCGTTTTTTCGTCGATCGACGACAGCGGCTTCAGCGACCTGTTTACCTACAACGTGGAAACGGGCCGGCTGCACCAGCTGACGAATGACAGCTATGACGATCGCGATCCCGACTGGAGTCCCGACGGGGACCGGATCGTGTTCTCGTCGGACCGTACCTCGCTCGGAGAGTCGAATGCGTATAATCTTTTCGTGTATGACGTCGACGCCGGAGACGTAGAGTATGTAACGTTCGGACGGCGGCTGGACTTCTCTCCGCGGTGGAGTGCGGACGGGCGCCAGGTCATCTTCACGAGCGCCGTGCGGGACTCGGCCGGGCGATTCGGGGCTCAGGACATTTGGGTGGCCGACGCGCCGCCGCAGGATGATGCCCTAGCGGAGACGGCGTCGGCAAGCGTTCTCTCGGGGGCCGCGATAGGCGGTGCCGACCGGCAGATCCGAAAGCTCACGGACGTAACGGCGGCGGCCTTCGATCCCATGTTTACCGCCGACGGCACTATCCTCTTCACAAGTTTCGAGCACCAGCGGTTCTCGATCCGAAGCCTTCCTGACGCCGACTCGCTCCTGGCCAACCCGCGCCGCTCGATGGCGGTCGACCTTACGGAGACGGGCGACCACTGGGCCTTCGCGCGCGTGGGCATCGACGAGGGAGCCGAGCGCGTGGCCTACAAGAAGAAGTATACGCTCGACGTCGCTCAGGGAATGGTCAGCCAGAATCCGATCTGGGGCACGCAGGGCGGTGCCGTCATGGCTTTCTCCGACCTGATGGGCAACGACCACTGGTACGTCACGCTCTACAACAATTCGAGAGGGACCGACGAATTCCTCAAGAGCATGAACGTGGCCGTCTCACGCATTCAGCTGCACCGGCGCACCAATATCGGTTACGGATTGTACCGCTACGCGGGCCTGCGATTCGACATTACGGACCCGGACGCCTCGAGGGACTTTCCGCAGCTCTGGGAGACCATCTACGGCGGGTACGGCGCGATCAGCTATCCCATTTCCATGTTCCGGCGTCTGGAGCTCAGCACGTCCGTCAACTGGGACGACAAGTACATTCCCTGGGCGGACGTCGATCGGCAGGCTCTGCTCGTATCCAATGCCATCTCGCTCACCCACGACAACGCGTTGTGGGGCATGAATGGCCCGATGGAGGGCTACCGCGGAAGCGTGACGGCGGCCTACACCACCGACGTCCTGTATTCGAACGTGAGCTATTACACCCTTGCAGCCGATGTCCGCCACTACTGGCGCCTGCATCGGAACGTGACCTTTGCCTCACGCGGCCTGGCGCGCATGAATGAAGGCCGCGAGGCGCGGCTGTTCTTCATGGGGGGGAGCTGGGATCTGCGAGGCTTTCCGATGTTCAGTGTTCGGGGTCAGAAAATGTGGTTTACCTCGCACGAGCTTCGTTTCCCGCTGTTGACCGCGCCCTGGCTGTCCGTGCCGATTCTCGCCCCGCTCGGCGTGGCGAACCTTCGAGGCGCTCTCTTCCTGGATGCCGCCCATGCCTGGAATGACGGATACTATGAGCCCCAGCTTACCGAAGCGCGTCGAGATCAGCTGAACATCGGAGAGACGCTCGGCGCGGTCGGTGCGGGCCTCCGCCTTAATCTGTTCGGGGGATTCGTGCTTCGATACGACATCGGCTACCGGTACCGGGAGGGTTTCCGCGAACGAGATCGTTTCTTCAAGCAGTTCTTCTTCGGGTGGGACTTCTAGACGCGTGACGGCTCGCTTCTACATACCGCTCCTCATCGCGCTGCTCGTTTCGGGGTGCACCTCGCTCGGCCTGGATGCGCAGCATGCGGCTTCGCCGGTCTGGGTCACCGAAGGTGAGACGCCGCATCGTGCCAACGCCGTGGTGCAGCGGATCGCGCCTCCGCTGGAGCAAAGATGGGATTTCAACGCGGGCGGAGGGTTCGGATCCGTCTCGCCGATTATCGTCGGAGACGTCATCTTCGTCGCCACGCGCAAAGGCGAGGTTCACGCCATCGATATTGATTCCGGACGAAGGATTGGACAGCAGGAATTCGGTGAGTCCATCGAGGGGACCCCCGTGTACGTGGACGGCACGCTGATCGTACCGATCGCCTGGGGAGGAGTCGCTCTTCACGCGCACAACCTGCTTTCAGGGAATCGAAAATGGCGGGTTAAGGGCCCGCCTGTGACGTCCGGCCTTCTCGTATACGAGGAAACCGTCATCGCAGGCGACCTGGAAGGAACCGTGCGCGCCTACCGTCTCCATGACGGCGAGGAAATCTGGGCGAGAGAGCTCGGTGAGCGCTCCTCCATACTCTCGAGCCCGGTTCTTGCCGGAGGCCGGCTCGTCGTGGCCGACGACGCTGGACAGATTGCCGCCTTGAATCCGGAGGATGGATCATTGCTCTGGACGGCCGACGCGGGTGCACCCGTGCAGGTGTCCCTGGCCGCAGCAGAGGAAACCATCCACGTCTCGACGACGAGAGGCCGGCTGCTCACGCTCGACGTGGAGACCGGGGCCGTCAGATGGGAATACGCCCTGCCGGCCCACGACATTTACGTGGCCGCACCGGCTGTCGGCGAGCAGGAGGTGGTCTTCGGTGCGTCCGACGGCATGGTCCGTGCGCTCGACGTCGGCGACGGCTCGATGGTGTGGAGCGCCGACGTATCCGCGGCCGTCACGGCGCCGCCCGTCATCACCGACGACGTCGTCTATGTCGGTACGATGGGTGGCAAGTTGCTCGCGCTCGGTCGTGCCGACGGCGCCGCCGGCTGGTCGACGGAGCTCGAAGGCCGCATAAAGTCTGCATTTGCGGTGAAAGGATCCCGATTGGTCGTGCAGGCAGAGCCGCGCCTGGTGCATCTCTTCGAACCCAGCTCCCAATCGTATGCGTCTAGTGAGGAATAGCGTCCTCTTCGTGCTGTGGATCGCCTCCTTCTCTGCAGGAGGCGCCCACGCGCAGGATGCCGTACATGTCCGAATCGATACGAATTTTCCCGAGGCGGTACTCTATGCCGACAGCGTGCTGCTGGGGAGCGTGACGAACGAGCCGGTCGCCGTCCCGGCGCGGGGGCAGCTGCTCCGCCTTGCGGCCCCTGACGGAAATAGCTGGTCGATCCCGCCGGTCACGAAGCGGTTGGATGCGGAGGCCGGCGATACGGTCGACCTGGCGCTCCATTTTCCCTACTACTATCGGATCGAATCCGTGCCTTTCGGCGCGGACGTGATGATCGAGCGCGACCAGCACCGGCATGAACTGGGAGAGACGCCGTTGTTGTACCGCTCGAACGTACCACTCAGCGGTATCCTCGTCATCAAACATGACGGCTACGCCGTCGAACGCCGGGAGCCCGGCAAGGAGGTATGGAACCGTCACGTCGTGAGCCTGAGTCCCTCAGAAGACCTTGATCCGACGGCGGCGCTGGTGAGCTGGGAGCCGCCGACGAGGCATCGCGTCTGGATCGACTATGCGGCGCTGGGTACGGCCCTCGCAGCGGGCGCGCTGGCCGTGCATTACAAATTTCGGGCCGATGACTTATATGCCGAATATGAGGAGGCGGGTGACCCGAGGCTCCGGAATAGGATCCATCAGTTCGATACGCGCGCCGGCGTTGCGTTCGGTGCCATGCAGTTCGGCGTAGGCGTCTTCGCCATCCGTCTCGCCCTCCGATAGCGCCTCGTTGCGGGGCCGCCTCCCTGTCCAGGCAAGAAACGCGGACATGTTCACGGATAAACTTGCGGAAGATCTGAAATCGGCAATGCGCTCGAAGGATGCGGTGCGGCTGCGGACGATTCGTGCGCTGCGGGCGGCGTTGATGGACAAGGAGATCGAGCTGCGCAAGGGCGGAACCGCGACTCTGACGGATG
>CAZXHQ010000314.1:0-5099 GCA_964640145.1 uncultured Rhodothermales bacterium
CCGCCACGTCCATCCGACCCTCGCCGCTGCGCTCCCCGTCCGGCCACCACCGCACGCGGTAGGTGCCCGGTCGCCGCACGCGCAGCCACAACCGCGCTCCATAGGGCTGGATGCCGCCCGCCGACACGGCGTCACCCAGCTCCTCGCCCCTGAATCCGGACTCCATCCTCCCTCGCACGTCGTCTACCACGAGCCGCTTGCATAACGCCGCCAGGCGGCGCTATGATGCGGGGTCATCCAATCCCTTCCGGCTACGATTCGGCCCGGCGCACCGCCAGCAAGGTCAGATCGTCGGCGGGCGTCGCATCCCGTGCGAAGTCGCGCACTGCCTCCTCAATGCGATCGAGCGCGTCGGAAGCGGCGGAAACGGGTTTGTCCAGCAGCGCCAAAAGCCGCTCCTCGGTAAAAAAGTCGCGCTTGTCGCTGCGGGCTTCGGTCACTCCGTCCGTGAAAGCGATCAGCAGGTCCCCCGGCGAAAGATGCGTCCGCGCCACGTCGAACGCCGGATCGGCAAGCAAGCCCAGCGCCGGCCCGGTCGTCCCGAGCCGCCGCCGATCCCCGCCGGCGGCGAGAACGATGGGACGTTCGTGCCCGGCATTGACGTAGTGCAGCGAGCCGGTCTCCGGGTCGAGAAGCCCGAAGAACACCGACGCGAACATGTGCGCATGCCGATGCACGCGCGTGATGTAGCCGTTCGTCGCCGTCACCGCTTCGGCAAGAACGGCCGCCGGCGCCTGGCGATCGGCCCCCGCTCTCTCGGCGGAGGCGCGCAGCAGGCTCTGGAACAGCGCCATGAACAATGCGGCGCCGACGCCTTTACCGGACACGTCCGCGATGATGAGCCCCGTGTGCCCGCTCGGCAGCTCGAAGGCGTCGTAGAAGTCGCCGGCCACCTGCCAGACGGGGCGGAACCGAACGGCGATCTCCCAGCCGGGCGGCGCGGGCAGTTCGGCCGGAAGCAGGCCTTGCTGGATCTGCCGACCGAATTCCAGCTCGCGCTCGAGACTCTTCGCATAGCGGCTCGCTCGGATCCGGGCGGACTCGGCTTCATGCCGGGCCTGTTCCAGTTCTTCGGCGTGCCGCTTCTGCGGAGTGACGTCCCGAAAGAACCAGATGCGCCCGTGGTAGTCGCCTTCGCTGCTGAGGATCGGCGCGCTGTAGCGATCGAAGACGCGGCCGTCGAGCAAGGAGATCTCGTCGCGTGCTTTCTCCTGCGGATGCTCGTACAGATGCTCGACTCGTGCGAGGAAGGCCTCCGGATCTTCCAGCTTATCGAGGACGCTCTGAATGGCCGCCTCATCCGACCTGGCGTCGACGACCTCCTGCGGAATATCCCACATTTCGACGAATCGGCGATTGTAGGAAAGAATCTTGCCGCGCTCGGAGACGACGAGGATGCCGTCGATGGACGCCTCCCCCTGCGCTTCGAGCAACGTCTTCTGGAGGCGGAGGGTCGATTCGGTGCGTTTCCGTTCGGTGATGTCGATCAGCGCGGTCGCCAGCGCCCGCCGGCCGCCGTAGTCGAGCTGCTGCATGGACAGGGCGGCCCACCGCGACGAGCCGTCGGCACGCCGGACCTGCAGCTCCAGATCCCGGACGTAGCCGTCGCGCATGACCGCCGCGATGACGCGCGGCCGGTCGCCCGGGTCGTAGTAGAAATCCGGCGTCTTGCGGCCGGCCAGGCTGCCCTCCGGAACGCCGAGGAGCGTCTCCAGACGATCGTTTGCATACCGGATCGTGCCGTCGTCGAGATCGCTGATCAACAGCGGCATCGGGCTCGCCTCGACGATGGCCCGAAAACGCCGTTCGGCGCACTCCAGGTCCCGCGTGCGCTGGGCCAGCTCGGCCGTGCGGGCGGCGATGCGCTGCTCCAACTCGTCGTGAGCCTGCTGGAGCGCCGTCTCGGAGCTTTTTCGCTCGTCGATGTTCCGGACGCTGGCCAGGATTCTCGGCACGCCCAGAATGCGCACGCGATGGAGGCTGACCTCCACCCAGAATCGCGTCCCTTCCCCGTTGCGTACCCTCCACTCGAAGCGCTGGGGCTCCCCCTCGGCCGCCTTGCGAACGTACCTGCGGGCGGTCGCCTCGTCGTAAGGCGGACTCCCGTCGCTGATCCCGCCGACGCCGAGCTCCTTCAGCTCTGAGAGCGTCACCCCGTGAAGCTCGCAGGCCTTTCGATTGGCATCGAGGATGGCGCCGGTCTCGATGTCGTGCACGAAAATCGCATCACTGGCGAGCTCGAAGATGGTGCGGTAACTCTCTTCGGACGATCGCAGGCGTTCCTCGGCCTCCTTTAGAACCGTCACGTCCTGCCCCGTGCCGAAGAGCTCACGGGCCTGTCCGTCGGCACCTCGAACCACCTCTCCCCGCGCATGCAGCGTCCGTACCTCACCGTCGGGCCGCACGATTCGGTGCAGCAGTTCGTACGGCTCAGCGGTTTGCAGGGCGTCGGCGATGCGTTCGAGGACCAGCTCCCGATCGTCCGGGTGAAGCCGTTCGACAAACGCTTCGAATGCGACGTCGCCATCCGTCGGCGTAAGGCCGTAGATGTGAAACAGTTCGTCCGACCAGCGCACGCGATCGGATCCGACGCTCCATCGCCAGCTTCCGATCCGAGCGATGCGCTGCGTCTCCGCCAGCTGACGCGCGGCCTCCTGCAGCTTCGTCTCCGCGGTGCGCCGTGCCTCGGACAGCTGGAGATTCTCGAACGTCGAAGCGGCCAGCGATGCGATGACCTCCACAAACTCGACGTCTTCGTTCGTATAGAGGTCGGGGGTGCAGCTGTGTACCGAGAGAAGGCCGAGAACCCGGTCTCCCGAGAGGATGGGACTCCGAATGGCGGACTCGAAACGCCGGGCGGCTCGGACGGTCCCGTCGCCTCGCAAGACCTCGTCCTCGGAGCGCCGCGACAGCCGAGATGAACGCTCGCGAATGACGCGCTCCTCCGCGGTGCCCGCGGCGGGGATCATCGCTTGGGACCCGGCCACGGTCCCCTCTCCGTCTCCGAGCGTATGAAAGGTGTGCGTCTCGGCATCGTAGCGCTGCACGAAGAAGGCATCGAATGGAATGACCTGTCTACAAGCATCTTCGAGAATATGCCGGAGCTCTTGATGAGACCGCGCGCCAACCACGACGGAGGCGGCTTCGGCCGCGGCGCAAAGAGGGGTTCTGCGGGCCTCCCCGTCAAGCGCTGCAGCATGTGCCGTCTCTCTGGCGGAGGCACGATCCCTTTGTTCGAGATCCACGAGTTGCGGTGACGTATGCATTTCGACGAATGGCTTGCCTGTAGCAACGAAGGTTGCGAAGAATATCGAGCGTGCATCGCTCAACCGCGGAATATACTACTCCTTCTTAGTTGGGTTGCCGGCCCCGCAAAAACATCTCTATTCGTAGAAGGGCCGCGCTTGCGCTCCGCGTACGTACGGCGAGCGCCGGCGCCGGAATCAGGGGCCTCCTCCGGCCGCCCCCTCCGCATCCATCCGGACGTACTCATGCGGTTCGAGAACGAGGACGCCGCTCGGCTCACAGGATGCCCACCGGTCCCGATAGTCCTCCGGTCGGGCGCCCGCGTCCTCGACGTGTTCGGCGGCAAGCCGCCGCACGCGCACCGACGACGGCGGATTTGGAAAGGCAATGCGCGTCCGCCGCGGCGAGCGCGAATAGTTTGCGAGGAGGACGTGCAGATCACGGCCCCTGGCAATGACGAAGGCCTCGACGGCGAACCGATCGCTCGATGCGGTGGGCACGACGGTCCCGTCCGCCAGCGCGAGCGCGTCGGCGAGCACGTGGAAGAGCGGAAAGGCATGCCCGGGGCTGGACGGAAACAAAGCCGGATTCGGCGGCCCGTCCTCGCGTTCGACGACGCCGCTCCATCCGGTGGTCTCAAAATACGTGACGCTGTCGGCGCCCGCCTCGGCCAGGTGCTTGATGCTGCCGAGCGTCCACACGGCACCGAAGGGCGCGGCCTGTCGCGGGTCAACCTGTGGCGGCAGACCATCGGCGGGCGGAGCGTCGTCCGGGCTATCCGGATTGAGCCGCGCCTTGAGCGTGACGGGCGTGACGGCGACGGCCGCGCCGCCGGCAAAGTTGCGGGCCGTGCGAATCATGGACTCATAGGCCTGCACCGTCTCGACCATCGAGGCGTCGTCGAAAGCGTGGACCTGCGGACATACGGAATAGCAGACGGCGTCGGCCGCCCCGGCAGGCGGACGGTTTCGGTTGAGCTCCACGAAATAGGCGTTCGTCCCCGCTCCGACCGGGACGTCTGCATCGTAACGGGCCAGCGTCCGCCTGGCGGCCGTCAGCAACGGCTCCGTCGTCGCGGGTTCGTCGCGGTGAAACACGAGCCATCGCGCCACGGCCGGACGCTCCGCCTCCAGCATCGCCACGAAACGCCCAAGCTCCTCATCCGCGCGGTCGCCGACGAACAGGGCGGCTTCGAGCGGCGTACCGAGCGCCTCCGAGCGGCCCGCCGCGCGCTTCAGCTCCGTTGCGAGCGCCCCCGTCGACAGGTCGAGATCGACGCGGAGATGCTTCGGGCCCAGCACCCGGATCAGCTTCGTCTCCCGCACGGTCAGCGGCTCGCCGTGAGACGCCGCGCCGACTCCGATCGAAGGGATGGGGCCGCCGCGACGTGCCCCCACCGTCAGCACGACGTCCCGCGGCACGGACGATTCGTCCGGAACGTCGCCGGAGAGCGTGAGCGTGACGGTCTGCCGGACGGTCGCTCCGGCCTCGACGACGACGGGAAACGGACGGCTGAGCGGCGTGCAGTACGTCTTGTAGGAGGCATCGGACCAGTTGCGCTGATCCTCCGTCTCGAAGACATCCCCCTCGAACGCGACCTCGGCCCGCACGCCGGGCCGCACCTCGTGCGCGAGGGCGCGCACGTTCTCGAACGGCTGATGCGGCGAGACGTCCTCCGGAAACCGCTCCTCGAGCGTGCCGCCGTCGTCGCTCGTGACCGTGCACGGCCGCCCGGCGCATTCGCGGATGGGATGCAGCACGCAGAAGCCGATGCGATTGCGGGAGAACGTCGAGAGGGCCTCTCCGTCCATCTCGAAACGAACGGTGCCGTCGGGCGAGCCCTCCACGCGGCC
>CAZXHQ010000315.1:0-5061 GCA_964640145.1 uncultured Rhodothermales bacterium
GGAGGTCGTCGTCTTCGATTGGAACGGACTGAAGGCAGCGCCTTTCGTCTGCTACGACGTTCGATTTCCCGAGGCGTATCGGCACGCTGTGGCGCAGGGCGCCGGTCTCCTCGTGACGATCGCCAATTTCCCGACGGCGCGTATCCGCCACTGGACGAGTCTGCTGGTGGCGCGCGCCGTCGAAAACCAGGCTTATTCGGTGGGTGTAAACCGGTGCGGCTCGGATCCGAACGTAGACTATCCGGGACGAAGCCTCGTCGTGGATCCCCAGGGGCGCGTGCTCGTGGAAGCCTCGGGTGCGCAGGGGGCCCTCACGCTCGAGATCGACGTCGATGCCGTGGCTCGATACAGGGCGTCGCTTCCGTTCCTGGCGGACATGCGCGCAGATCTCCTCTCCTCGTTCTTTTCGTGATTCCGATCCTCCGCATACAGTGATTGCGATCCTCCGCACACACACCGGCATGCGCCACGTGTTTTTGATTGCTGCCGTACTCTTCCTCCTGATGCTTCCTCCCTTCGCGGCCGGCCAGGAGGTCGAGCTGGAACGCGTCTCGATGCCGGGAAGCGATTTTGTCGTGGACGTGGCGCAGGACGAGAGAGGTGTGATGTGGTTCGCGACGCAGGCCGGGCTCGTGCGCTACCGGGACGGTGAAGCATCCGTATACAGGCACGACTCCCTCGACGCGGCGTCCCTGTCCCATGACTACGTCGAGGAAGTGCTCGTCGATCGGGAAGGCGTCTTGTGGGTGGGCACCTATGGCGGCGGCTTGAACCGGTACGACCGGGAGACGGACACATTCGTCCGGTATCGGCATGACCCGGAAGATCCGCACAGCCTCAGCCACGATAATACCGCCGCCCTGTTCGAGGATGGGGACGGCGTCATCTGGGTGGGTACGCGCAACGGGCTCAACCGGCTCGACCGGAAGAGCGGGCGCTTTACGCGCTTTCAGCACGACGCGGCCGATCCGGCGAGCCTTTCCGACAACTGGGCGCGTGCCATCCACGAAGACGGCCGGGGGCGGCTCTGGATTGGGACGCATGACGGTCTGAATCTCATGGATCGGGACCGCGGCACCTTTACACGCTTCCTGCACGATCCGGACGATCCCGCCACGCTCACCGAGGGCCGCGTGTCGGCGATTCTCGAAGATCGGAGCGGTCGGCTCTGGGTGGGCACCGGTCGCTCCGAGGGAGGTCTGAACGTGCTGGATGCGGCCACGGGAAGCGTGACTCGTTATGCCTTCGACGGCGAGTCGTCCGACTGGCCGGTCGATCCGCAGCCGGAGGGTCCCTGGACCGGAGGCGGGTTCACGGACATCCTTCAGGACACCCGCGGCGTGCTGTGGTTTTCGAACTGGGAAGGATGGGTGTCCGGTTTCAATCCGGAGACCGGCCGGGTCGTAAACTACAACATCCGTGATCTAGCGCAGAAGGAGGCCCATCCATTCAGCATCTTCGAGTCCGACGACGGCGCCCTCTGGTTCGGGTCCGTGGAGGGACCGCTCTTCAGAACGCGATACCGCTAGACTGGAAGGCGTGTCCGCAGGGCCTGCCTGCCTCTTCGATGACCTGCAGAGGCAGGGTGGAGCCGATGCCGCGACCCGTCGTTCCGGAATTCGATTGCCTGCAGGCGGCCGATTGCGTACTCTCTTGGTACATTCGATCGGCGCGTCCATCCCGCAGAACTCTCTTAGTAGATTAGATCGGCCGTCTATCCCGCAGAACATCCCTTGTTGTGCCATGAAACCAGGTATTACCACGCTCGTTCTCGCTGCTGCGCTGCTCGTCGGCGTCCAAACCGGCGCAGCGCAGGCGCCTGAAGGCTTCGAATCCATCTTCAATGGCCGCGATTTCGACGGCTGGATGGTTCCGGAAGGCGACAACGGGCACTGGCAGGTGATAAACGGTGTTATCGACTACGACGCCGAGAGCGAGGCGGAGGGTGACAAGAGCCTCTATACCGACCGCGAATTCGGCGACTACGTGCTCCGGATCGACTGGCGGATCACAACCGTCGAGCCGTACACGAATCCTCGCGTGCCGATCATCCTCGCCGACGGCACCCACAAGAAGGATCAGGACGGGAACGACATGGTGATCTCCGTGCCGGACTCCGATTCGGGTATCATCCCGCGCGGGCACGGTAAAGCCCAGCACAATATCTGGAACTGGCCCTACGGCTCCGGTGAGGTCTATGGTTATCGGATGGATGAGAACCAGCCGCCGGAAGTGCGCCGCGCGGCCCTGCCTCTCGTGGCAGCCGACCACGACATTGGGGAGTGGAACACCTCCGTGATCACCGTCCGCGGCAAGTTCATGACGATCGAAATCAACGACGAGCTCGTCATCGATCGGATCTATCTCGACGAGATTCCGGAGCGCGGTCCGATCGGCCTTCAGCATCACGGCTCGAAGCGAGACGGCGAATGGGTCAGTCCTCCTTCACTCGTGCAGTTTCGCAACATCTATGTGAAGGAGCTGGATTGACTGCATCAATTCGAAAAACCGGTAGCATATGAGTGCCGCTGCAATGCGCTCCGCGTCGTTCCGGCGCCTCGCCATCGCGCCGCTACGCACGGCCGTCGGTCGCCCTTAGGGCTCGTGTCGCTGAGCCGGATCGGTAGCCTCCCCATGCCGGTGATCCAGGGAGCATTTCGCAGAGAGGTCACATACGGCTGGACGTTTTGAGAGCGGAATCGATGGCAATCCGGTTCCGATGGCGTCACGACAGGCGAATGCGGCGGCCTTTGCGGGCGGAATCGTAGGCGGCCATCGCCGTGCGGAAGGCTCGGCGTGCGTCGCGAACCGTGGCAACCGGCTTCGTGCCGTCTTCGAGGCATTCGATGAGGTGGTCGAGCGGCATCGGCGTGTCCGGCCCGAACGGTACGCCGGCGTGGCGTTCGTAGATCCACTGCTCCTCCCCGGCAGCGAGTACCGCGAGAGACGGATCCCGGAACCACTGCTCGATGATCTCGCCCTTCGTCCCGACGAGCTCCGTCCGGACGACGCTGTTTTGTTTGGGTGAGGGTCCGGTCTTGTGCGGCGCGTTAATGGTCCACGAGCCTTCCAGGGTGGCCGTCACCCCGCCGTCGAGCGAAAACGTGGCCATCCCCCAGTCTTCGACGTCGATGTCGGTGTGCACCAGGTTGGCGATTCTGGCCTCGACGTCGACGAGATCCGCTCCGGTGATCCAGTGGAAGAAATCGATCCAGTAGATCCCTTCGTCGATGAGCGCTCCGCCGGGCACGTGGGCGGGATCGGCAAACCATCCGGGCCGCCCGGAGCAATGCCAGTCTTCGGCGATGGACCAGCGCGAGGTCTGGTGGATGACGATGAGATCGCCGATGACGCCGGAGGCGATCCGCTCGTGCAGGCCGGCGGCGCGAAGGCGCATGATGGCTTCGAAGGGAACGCAGGTTACGCCGGCCGCCTCCACGGCGTCCACGATGCGGTCGGCTTCCTCGAGCGACATCGCCATCGGTTTGCCGAGGATGATGTGCTTGCCTGCTCGGGCCGCGGCTTCCGCACACCGTGCCATCTCGGAGACGGGAGGCGCGAGATGCACGACGTCGATGTCTTCGCGTCCAAGCAGTTCGTCGTACGTCTCATGGCTGTCGACCCCGAAGGCATCACTGAACGCGCGCAGCTGCTCGGGGTCCGACCAGGCGGCGGCGGCGAGCTTCGCACGCGGATACTCCGGCAGCGCTCTGGCCAGCATGTACGCGGAATACCAGTGACCCAGACCGAGGATGCCGACGCGCCAGATGTTATCCATGTGAAAGACGGTGTTGCTCGGGGGGCAGGCGTTGCGAGGCAGGTATGAATATACATTAC
The DNA here is from genome assembly GCA_964640145.1 of uncultured Rhodothermales bacterium. Taxonomy (GTDB): domain Bacteria; phylum Bacteroidota; class Rhodothermia; order Rhodothermales; family VXPQ01; genus CAZXHQ01. Next base: position 3,838 of record CAZXHQ010000315.1, read on the forward strand.
ATAAAGACCTGCACCGTTTCCTCGAGAAACGGCGGGGAGAGGGATTCAGCCGCCGCCGGGCGTGTTCAGACAGCCCGCCGAGCGCGGCGATAGTCGCGCCCGTTGAGATACACGGAGACGGCGAAAGCCCCCAGTCCGATCACTGCGACGCCGGTATCGACGAGCGAGGCATGCCACGTCATGCCCGTCAAGGCGTCCAGGTAGTATTTGACATAGGAGGCGGGAAGATCCGTCTCGCCCAGCCTGCGCTTGACCTGCCAGTGCCAGTCCGTGCACGGGCAGTATCCCCATCCGTAGAAGATGCCGAGGCCGAACCAGGACAGCACGGTCAGAGAGATCGCCGCGAGATGGATCCGGCGGGTCTTCCTCCACATCCACCCGGTCAGGTTGAACGTCACCAGGGCCGTGTGGAAGACGAGAAATGCAACGTCGAGGAAGGCGTACATCGCGAAGGGTTCCCACGGCCGTGGAGGTAAGAATGTGATTACGCGTAAACGATTCGGTCGGGATTGAATCCCGTAGTCATGCTTTCCGCGTAAGGTGTTCTGCAAGAGGGGTCGACAGGTGCATCCCGTCTCGCAATACGCCTAACCTAACAGAAAACGCAGCGACTATGAACCACCGATACGGCGCCTTCGTCATTTTACTCGTCCTTCTCGTCGGCAATGCGGCTGCGCAGAGCCAGGCGACGCTGACGCCCTCCATGGACAACACCATGTACGAGGAATCGGGCGACCTGAGCAATGGCGAGGGGCAGCACTTCTTCGTGGGGAGAACCGGGGGACAGCAGGGCACCGAGAGCCGGCGCGCGCTCGCGTCGTTCGACGTGGCCGACTCGCTTCCGGAGGACGCGCGGGTCGACAGCGTGGAGCTTCTCCTCACGCTTTCCAACGCTCCTCCAGGGAGCCCCGCCACCGATATCGACATCCATCGCCTGACGAGGTCGTGGGGGGAAGCGGCCTCCGATGCAGGAGATCCGGGCGGTCGCGGCGCCGAGGCCCAGAGCGGCGACGCCACCTGGACGCACGCCCTCTACGACACCGAGACCTGGGAAACGCCAGGCGGCGACTACGAGGCGGCGGCAAGCGCCACGTTCTCGGTGGACGGCCCCGGCGCCTACACGGCGACCGACGGCCTCGCCGCCGACGTGCAGAGCTGGCTGGACGAACCGGATTCGAACTTCGGCTGGATACTGATCGGCGACGAATCCTCGCTTTCGACTGC
>CAZXHQ010000316.1:0-2683 GCA_964640145.1 uncultured Rhodothermales bacterium
AGATCCGCGGAGGGATGCGGTTCATTCTCCCACACGTCCAGCACGACGGCGCCCGGGCGGGGGTCGGGCCGGCGGAGCGCCCGAAGCAGCGCGCGGTTGTCCACCACGGGACCGCGCGAGGTGTTCACGAGCCAGGCCCGGGCACCGAGGGCCGCGAGCTCTTCCGGTCCGATAAGCGGCGCCGTGGCGTCGGGTCCCTCCCTACGCAAGGGTACGTGGCACGTCAGGATGTCCGATCGCTCGAGAACGTCCGCCAGCGGGAGATAGTCGTGCGCCCGACCGGCCGCCTGTGCCAGCCGCTCGAGAGGCGGGTCGTTCTTCAGAACGGTCATGCCCAGCACTTCCGCCCGGGGGATGAGCCGTCCGCCGATATTTCCGCAACCCACGATGCCGAGCGTCTTGCCACGAAGCGGCTCCCCGCGCCGGACCGCAAGGCGCAGAAGAGCCGCCAGTACGTACTCGACGACCGAGCCCGCATTCGCGCCCGGGGCAGATGCCCAGGCAATCTTGCGTTGATGCAAATACTCGGTCTCAATATGATCCGTGCCGATCGTGGCGGAGCCGATGAACCGGACGGACGTGCCCTCCAACAAGTTCTTGCCGACGGGCGTTACGCTTCGCACGAGAAGCACGTCCGCATCTCGCACGTTCTCCCGAGTCATCTCCCGGCCGGGCATGAGCCGAACCGCCCCCAACGAACCGAATAATTCGGCGGCCAGCGGGATGTTTTCGTCCGCGATAATCTGCAAAGCTGGCATGCTGCTTGTAGGGGTGCAACCATGGATCTGTAACGGGCTGTCGATGCGCCCCGTGCTTCGTGAAGATAGCGTCACACGGCCTCCCGTTCGAGAACTCGAGATCGAGGCCGGCAGTGGCCCGGGCCGCGCTTGAGGGGGGCGCCCCCTCGCTTGAAGAGGCCGTGAACCGTTACCGCGAAATTCATCGCGCCTCGAATGAAGGGGGGATGAAATTCCTTAGAGATACCGCTAACCCGTTGGAAGGCATGGGGTTAGAGCCAATATCACGAGGGGAAACCTCCCTACCGAAGCTTCGTAGACCCGCCTTGACAAACCGGTTCAGCATTGTTGCAATGGGCCGGAGGCGCTCGGCTCGACATACAAAGGAGGATGAACGTTGCCAGCAGCGTGGACAGGTTCTCACCGAGACGCCAGCCGGGTATTCCTTTCACATACATCGAGGATAGATGAGGAAACAGCAATTGCCAGGATATTTTTTCTTTGCAATGCTCTTCGCGCTCGCCGGTACGTCGGCCCTCCAGGGAAATCTGCTGGAAGAGACGATGGCGAGCGCTTTCATTCCCGCCCACACGACGCCCACTATCACCGCCGATGAGGTTAAAGCCTCCCGGTCGCGGTACGATCACCTGGTCGAGACGCTGCGCACCAACCCGCAGAAGCTCCGGCCGCTGCCGCCGAGCACGATCGATACGGAGACGCTCTGGCTTGCGCGGGCCATCTACTCGGAAACGAAGCGTGCCGAAGAGATGGAGCTCGTCGCCTGGGTGATCAGAAATCGCGTAGAGACCGGCTATCGCGGCCAGGAAACCTATCGAGAAGTCGTTCTGGATCCGTTTCAGTTTAGCGCCTTCAACCCGAATAATGGTAAGCGCTGGTACTACGCAAACCTGGAGCCCACCTCCGACGTCCGAAGCTGGCAGCGCGCATTGACGATCGCCTACCGCGTGCGTCTGGCCGAGCCCGAATATCGTCCATTCTCGATCCGGACGCGGCATTTCTACAGCGAGCGGTCCATGATCGGCCAGGCCCATCCGAACTGGGCCTCCGGCAAGGCGCCCGTCCGACCGCAGCGTGGCTTCCCGGTGGACGAACGCCGGTTTCGGTTTTTCGAGGGCATCTCCTGAGGCAGGTACTTGCGAACTGAGGTACCATGCGTCGTCCTCCTTTCGCAGCACAGCCCGACAGGCACGGCCCCGGCGGCCGTGCCTTTTTTGTTACGCCCGCGGCTAAACCCTCTCCAAACTGGTTCCGTTGTAAGAAACAGGCAGTTGGCATCACCAACGGAACCGCACCATGGCTGCGAACTCATCTTCGAGCGCCCAACACTGGCAACAGGTGATGAAGGGCTCCGACAAGGAGGCCTTCCAGCGAATCGTCGAGCCGTACATGGACGTGCTGCTGAACGCCGCGCGGCGCGACCTTAGATACTACCTGCGCAACGGCGTACTTCACGAGGGCGACTTTTCACCGGAGGAGCTCGTCGGTGAGGGGCTGATTCATGCCTGGAAGCACCGCAAAGTGCGGCCCGACGAGATGCCGCTGAGGTCCTGGCTGCTCGGCACGCAGCATCGCGTAACCCGCGGCCTCGTCGACACCTTTCGCTCGTACCGGCGAGAGAAAGGCCTCTCCCTGGACGAACCCGTGCCGATCAATGAGGATGCCTTCGACGCCCAGGACTGGTTCTGGGATTGGTATCAGCCGGAAGAAAAGCTGACGTGGGAGGACGTGATTCCTGCCCGCGAGCCCCAAGACATCGAGATCGACCTGGACGAGTCGCCGGAGACCCTCCTGGAGGACGCCGAGGAGCGCCATGCGCTCGTTCTGCACCAAGACTTCGAGATGTCGCTGCCGGAGGTCGCCTTCACCATCAATAGAAGTCCGAATGCCGTCGCCGAGCTGCTCGAGCGGGCACGGGCCGGACTGCG
>CAZXHQ010000316.1:2783-5054 GCA_964640145.1 uncultured Rhodothermales bacterium
GCGGCCTCCCCGGGACTGGGATCGCGGAACGTCAGAAATTCGCTCTAGACCTAGAGTCCGATGCCGAGGCTCAGCATCAGCGCATTGAGCCGCTGGTCTTCGTCGGGCGAGATCATGACGTCTCCGATCTGGTATTCGTTTTTCGTGAAGCGGGTTATGCCGAACGAATACTTCAGCTCCGGATAGAAGCGCAGCCCGGCGATGCCGAGCTCCGCACCGACGCCGGCGCCGGCAGCCAGGCTGAATTGCTCCAGGCGATCCTCGTTGTTCGTATCGGTGGTGAAGCGAAGCAGGGGCCCGGCCAACAGGTAGGGCGTTACCATCGGCATCGTCATGCGAAGGCGCACGTCCAGCGGCATCTCGAGAAACGTCACCACCTGCTCGTCGTCGAGCCCGTTCTCAAAACCGGCCGCCCTGCTCGATTCGAAGAGGCGCCCGGCGTCCATGTACCGAATGCCGGGACGAAGAGCGACCGGTCCGACCGGCAGGTCGAACCAGAGATGTACGTGCCAGCCCGTGACGTTCTCGAGCGTCGCGCTCCGATCGCCGGTTTCGATGTCTCCTAAACTGTTAAAGTTGGCGCCGGCCGAAATGCCCATCCCCTGTGCGTGCACCGCGGACGGTGCGCCGAGTAAAAGGGCGAGAAGAGAAACGAGGTAGGAAAGCCGTCGAAGCATGACTGCGGTGCCGTCAGATAAAAGGCTTGCGGGGGCGCCGCCCGCGTCCCTGGCACTGGCACGACCGGCGGGTGCGTCTTATCAAGGAGTCCTTGCAACCTCGTCAGAGAACGCGAGTTTCTGCGTGTGATGCAGCAAACGAGGCCGTAACAATCTACGATCTCGCCGGCTACCACGAAAAACGTTTTTCCGCGATCCAGGTTTTGCGATCATGAAGATCGGTATTACGTGTTATCCCGTATATGGCGGCAGCGGCGTCGTCGCGACCGAGTTGGGCAAGGCCCTTGCCCTGCGCGGCCATCAAATTCATTTTATCGCCTATTCGATGCCCTTCCGACTCGGCCACGTAACGGAAAGCATCTATTTCCACGAGGTCACCGTCAATGCGTATCCCCTTTTCGAATATCCGCCGTACTCGCTCGCACTGACCAGCAAGATGGTCGACGTGGCCCGGTTCGAAGACCTCGACCTGCTCCACGTTCATTATGCCATTCCCCATGCTACGAGCGCCGTCCTGGCCCGGCAAATTCTGAACGAACACGGCCTGTGCGTTCCGGTGGTGACGACGCTGCACGGCACGGACATCACCTTGGTGGGACAGGACCCCGGCTTTGCCCCGGTGGTGAACTATTCCATCAATCAGTCCGACGGCGTCACGGCCGTCTCCGACTATCTGCGCCTGGAGACCGAGGAGCATTTCAAGATCGACCGGCCGATCGAGGTGATTCCCAATTTCATCGATACAGAGCGCTTCACGCGCATGAACAAGGAGCACTTCAAGCAGGCCCTCTGTCCCGATGGCGAGAAAGTGCTCGTTCACGTATCGAACTTCCGGCCCATCAAGCGGGCCGGCGACGTGGTACACGTGTTTCATCGGCTGCTCGGCGAAGGCCTCTCGGTCAAGCTCCTGCTCGTGGGAGACGGCCCCGACCGCATGCCCGTGCAGCGGCTCGCTCGAGAGCTGGGCGTCTACGACGACATCCGTTTTCTTGGAAAGCAGGAGCCCGTCGAAGAGATTCTGTCGATCGCGGACGTCTTTCTGATCCCGAGCGGGTCCGAAACGTTCGGCCTGGCCGCCCTCGAAGCGATGGCCTGCAGCGTGCCCGTCGTCTCGAGCGACATCGGCGGCCTGCCCGAGCTGAACGTGGACGGAGAAACCGGATTCCTCTGTCCGCTGGGCGACATCGACGCTCTCACGAAGGCCACGCGCCGCATTCTTCTAGATGAGGAGCTGCATGGGAAGATGGCCGCGGCGGCCCGGCAGCGCGCCGTGGATGCCTTCGACCAGGACCGCATCGTGCCTCTGTATGAGTCGTATTACGAGCGCATCCTGGCGTCCGAGGTCTCGGAGGCCGACGTTCGATTCGGATGAAAAGTAACCGTGATGTGACGAGACCCGGCCATCGAAAACCGCCATCCGCAGACGGAGTTGTATATGACATGGGCACGTGTAGGAACGCAGGCAGTAGTAAAGAATCCGACATGAAGGACCCGCAGACGGAGGCCTCACCCGGGGAGCAGCACATCGACCCTACTTTCTTCACCCTGGATAAGCGCGCCTCGACACCCGGTTCAACGCTCACCAAGATTCTAT
>CAZXHQ010000317.1:0-3215 GCA_964640145.1 uncultured Rhodothermales bacterium
CGGTGTCGAGCTCGACGAAGTCGATGTGGTACTCGAGGCATCGTCGCCGGAAGCGGTCGCTAAAATGCGTCACGGCTTCTTCGTAGTTGTCGCGCAGCTGGGCAGGCTGGAGGGTGACCTCCTCCCCGGTTTCCATATCCCGAAAGACCATCGGAACGTCGGGAAAGCGGAACTGCCGCTCGGTGACCGTCTCCAGCACGTGAAAGACGAGGACCTCGTGTCCTCTGTATCGGAGGTGCCGGAGGGCTTTGAGAAGCTGGTCGTGCTCTCCGATGTTCTCGAAGAGATCGGTAATCACCACGACGAGCGATCGCCGGGCGATGCGTTCGGCCACGTCGCTGAGGACGGAGGCGGCCGACGTCCGCTTCCCTCGCTCGGTCGTATCGACCACGCGCTGCAGGTGCGCCAGAAGCTGGCGCAGGTAGGTCGACGTGCTCTTCGGCGCCATGATCGTCCGGATGGCCTCGTCAAACGTAATAAGCCCCGTGGCGTCGCGCTGCTTAACCATCAGATAGTGCAGGGACGCGGCGAGGTAGGCACCGTACTCGAGCTTCGAGAGCGGCGCCTCTTTTTGATACATCATGGAGGTCGACGTGTCGAGCACGACGTAGTGGCGAAGATTGGTCTCCTCCTCGAACTGCTTGACGTAGTGGCGGTCCGTCTTGGCGTAGACCTTCCAGTCCACGTGCCGCAGCTCGTCGCCGGGATTGTAGGGGCGATGTTCCGCGAACTCGACGGAGAACCCGTGGTATGGACTCTTGTGCATGCCCGTAATGAAGCCCTCCACGATCATCCGCGCCCGAAGCTCCATGTTCTTCAGGTGCGAAACGACGACCGGATCCAGGTACTTAAGCGACGTGTCCTGCGGAGGCGGCATCGTGAACTTCGTATCTAGGAAGGGCGGTGGTGTTACATCGCGCCCGGGAGGCGGAGTTCCGTCGCGATCCAACAAGCTGCAACCTGCAACGAGAACGCTTACCTTGACGGCATGGAGTTACGAGACCGCATCAAGGCTCAGTTGATGGACGCGCGCGATCTTGACCGCATGCTGGATCGCATGGCTCGCCAGATCGTGGAACTGGTGCACCCGGAGGAGGATGTCAGGGAGGCATTCGGGCTCATCGGGATGCAGACACGGGGCGTGTACCTGGCCCGCCGGCTTCGAGACAAGATCCGACAGGTCGAGTCGGTCGACATGCCCGTCGGCATCCTGGATGCCACCATGTATCGCGACGATTTCCGAATGCGTCTGAAGCAGCCGGTCGTCCGGGCCACGGACATCCCGTTCGACATCACCGAGCGGCACCTCGTGCTGATCGACGACGTGCTGTACACGGGCCGGACGGCGCGGTCCGCGCTGGACGCCCTCATGGATATCGGACGGCCCGGAACGGTTCAGTTCCTGGTCGTCGTGGACCGCGGGCTGCGCGAGCTTCCCATCTGCGCAGACATCGTCGGGCGGCAGGTACCGACCCTGCCGGGAGAGGAGGTGCGGGTGCGATTGAACGAGATCGACGACCGGGAAGGCGTCTGGCTGGTCGAAACCTCGGACGAACAGTAGTATCGTTGATGCAAGTGAGCGAAGAAGAACAGGTCGAGTCTACCGAGCTTTCGTCGCTGGAGCACCGGCACTTGCTGGGCCTCTCGACCTATCGCAGGGAAGAGATTGAGCTCATCCTCGAAACGGCGCGCCAGTTCCGATCGGTGCTGGACCGGCCGATCCGCCGCGTCCCCACCCTGCGCGGCGTGACGATCGTCAACCTGTTTTTCGAGCCGTCGACGCGCACCCGAATCTCATTCGAGCTGGCGGAGAAGCGGCTTTCGGCCGATACGGTCAATTTTTCGGCCTCGGGATCGTCCGTGGTGAAAGGGGAGACCCTCAAGGACACCGCCCAGAATATCGAGGCGATGAAGATCGACATGGTCGTCATTCGCCACAAGTCGCCCGGCGCGCCGCATTTTCTGACTCGGTGCGTCGACGCCGTCGTCATCAATGCCGGCGACGGCGCGCACGAGCATCCGACGCAGGCGCTGCTGGACCTTCTGACGCTGACGGACATCCATCCGTCGCTCGAGGGCCGCCACATCGCCATCGTCGGCGACATCACGCACAGCCGAGTAGCACGGTCAAACATCTTCGCCCTGCGCGCCCTCGGAGCCGACGTGACGCTCTGCGGTCCCAAGACGATGATGCCCGTGGGCGTCCAGCACATGGGCGTGCGCGTAACGCATCGTCTGGAGGAGGCCCTCGAAGGATGCGATGTCGCTATGGCGCTGCGGATTCAGCTGGAGAGGCAGGAATCCAGCCTTTTTCCGAGCCTGCGAGAATATCACGAGCGATTCGGGATTACGCTCGATCACATGGAACGGTATCCGGACCTGCACATCATGCATCCGGGTCCCGTCAACCGGGGCGTGGAGCTCGCCAGCGATGTCGTCGACCACGAGCGCGCCGTGATCCTGAATCAGGTCACGAACGGCGTCGCCGTCCGCATGGCCGTGATCTATCTGCTATCGGGCTTGCCGGCGGAAGGCCGCGAAGGCTGATCCTCGCCGGACCCGTCCGAGGAACGTTCGTCGCCGGCCGGCTCGTCATTGATCCATTCGATGAGGGCGGCGTTGCCGCGGCTTCTGGGATCGCGCGCAAAGTAGTCCCCGGCAACGCCCAGTACCCGGAAGCCCTGCCGAATCTGAAAGCTCAGCGTGGGATCGTAGACATCGCCGTTGACGACCTTGCGGACGTACTCTTCGGCGGAGCGCTCGTCGGCATGCTCGTGATAGCCGGGCAACCGGGCGTGCCCGCGAATCCGCCGCAGAGCCAGGCGTCTCACGAGGTCCTTCCGCGCCTCGTAGAGCGCCGCGCCGATGCCCTGACCGCGGCGATTCGGATCGACCATCACGTCGGCTCCGTAGAGCGTTTTCCCCTTCGGATCATGGTTGGTCAGATAGCCGCCGTCGGTGAAGTCGAGGTACGTTTCGATGTTCGTGTAGTCCTCCCAGTTGATCAGGACGTTGGCCGACATGCCGACGACGTCCCCCGTCTCGGCGTCGACGGCGACGAACTGCCCTTCGGGAAAAAGCTCCAGGTGCTTGGAGAGGTGCTCCGCCGTCCACGGAGCGTCGTTCGGGTAGACGGCGAGGGAGAGCCGTTCGATGGCCTCGAAGTCCCGAGGCTGCGTATGGCGAACGTTGATCTGCGAGTCGGCCATGGGACG
>CAZXHQ010000317.1:3315-5051 GCA_964640145.1 uncultured Rhodothermales bacterium
CGAAGTCCCGAGGCTGCGTATGGCGAACGTTGATCTGCGAGTCGGCCATGGGACGACTTAGAGCGTCTGCTCCTCGATGTCGGCGATGAGCTCCTGCGTGTGGTGGCTGTCGTTGAGCGGCAGCACCGTACCGAAGGTGCGGCTGTCGTCGATCACCTTCATGTCCAGCTCGCCGACGATCATGGTTTCCTGGTTCATAACGCTCTCGGCCATGATGCCGTCGCGTGAGAAGGCAAAGTCGCTCGGCGTGAGGATGGAGGCCTGTCCGTAGTTGAGCGAGACGTCGGACACCCGCGGGAGGCCGCCCACCGTCGTGGTGTGGACGACGTACATCTGATTCTCGATCGTACGGGCGTGCGCGCAGTATCGGACGCGCAGGAAGCCCTGCCGGTCGTCCGTGTTGGTGGGTACGGCCAGCAGATGGGCGCCCCTGCGGGCGGCGGCGCGGACGAGCTCCGGAAATTCGACGTCGTAGCAGATCGCTACGGCCAGCTTTCCGAAATCCGTCTCGAAGACCTTCATGCGCTGGCTGGGCGAGACCAGCCAGTCCTCCTTCTCGAACCGCGTCATGTGCAGCTTGCCCTGAACGGCATGGTCGCCGCTGGGCGAAAAGAGGAACGACTCGTTATGCACTGCGTCTCCCGATCCCTGCACGGGCATCGTGCCGGCGACCACGTAGATGCCGTGCTTCCTGGCGAGCCCGGACATCATCTCTACGAAGCGGGGTACGTAGGAGGCGACCTCTCGCACCTGTTCGCGGAACGGTCGCTTGATGTCGCCGAGTGAGACGAGCTGCAGCGTGAAGTATTCCGGCAGGACGACGAGGCGGCACCGATAGTCGGCCGCGATGGCGACGGTCGACGAGACCTGGTCCTCGAACTGCTCGAACTGCTCGATGGGTCGGATGAAGTACTGTGCGCCCGCTATGCGAACGCGGCCTTTGCGCGGCTCTTTCATGTGTGGACGGGGATCATTATCGGTGGGAACGAATCATCTAGGGCCTCGACGCCGGGCCGCTCATTCGTCGCGCTGCGGTCCCGCGTCCGCCCCAACGTACAGCCACAGCGCATGCGCGGATCCGAAGACAGAGCCCTGCCGCCCTCCGACGACGTACTCGTGCGCCTCTCCGCCCTCACGAAAGAATTCACGGAAGGCGATCGGAGGCGTGCCGTGCTGGCGGGCATCGACGCCTCCTTCCGGTACGACGAGCTGGTCGTGCTGGTCGGGCGCAGCGGATCCGGCAAGAGCACGCTCCTGAACCTCATCAGCGGGATCGATCGGCCCACGTCGGGATCGGTCACGATAGACGGAACGAAGCTGACCGACATGTCCGAGAAGGATCGGACGCTCTTCCGGAGAAGCCGCATCGGCTTCGTGTTCCAGTCGTTCAATCTCATTCCTACGCTGACCGTCCTCGAGAACCTTCTCCTTCCCATGGAGCTCCGGGGCGCGCGCGACGACGAGAAGGCGAAGGGCCTGCTCGAGCGCGTCGGATTGCTGGACCGCGCCGGCAGCTTTCCCGATCGGCTCTCAGGGGGCGAGCGCCAGCGAGTGGCCGTCGTGCGCGCACTCGCCCACGATCCCTTGCTTCTTCTGGCCGACGAGCCCACGGGCAACCTGGATTTCGAGACGGGCACGCGGGTCATGGACTTGATGGAGTCGCTTGTGCGCGAGCAGGGCAAGACCCTGATCGTCGCCACGCACGACCGTGACCTGCACGCACGGGCGGACCGGGT
>CAZXHQ010000318.1:0-5050 GCA_964640145.1 uncultured Rhodothermales bacterium
CGGGAAGATGAGGCGCCTCACCTCCGTCGTCGAGCGGCTCGTCGACAACGAACCGCTCGTCGTGATGGCCGGCGAAGAGATACTGGACGACCATCTGAACACTGCCTGCATGACGGTCGACGACCTAAGGTCCAAACTGCGGGCGTCCGGTGTGACACACCCAAGGCAAGTGTTTGCCGTTATTTTCGAGACCACCGGAGACGTCTCGGTTCTAAAGAAGGGTGAAGAGGTAGATCCGTGGCTATTCGAGGAAATACGCGGGGCTGAGAAACTGCCACTGCCGATATCGTCTACGTCGCGTATCTCCTAGTCTAGTCGAGCCGGCGAACTCGCACCCGCACGGCTTCCGTCGACGGAGCGCCGATCGAAGCTCGGCCAACTTGTTCGTCAGCGAGGCGTGGATTCGTCCGGCGAGCACGGTATTCTGGCTCGAGCAGGCGTGGAGTCGGTTTCATCGTCTTCTGCGTCGACGCCGTAGTCCCCCACATCTTCCAGATCGTGGGCACGACCACGTTGCCCCTCCGCGCCGCGGAGGCTTCGGCGGTGCTGTCCAGCGGCCGGACCTCAACGCGCACCCGGTCACCGGTCTGCCCGTCTCCGCTCCGCACCCAGAGGTAGACGTCCCGCTCGGCGTCGGCGCGTATCGAGCGGCGGAGCGGCCACTCGGCCGGCGGTGCCGCCGCACCCGGCGTGGTGACGACCTTTGGAACGAGACGGTAGGCGTCTCCAGGAAATCGTTCGCAAGTGCCGCTCCCGAAGACCCTGCTGCGCCGCGACCTCCGAGCGGATCAGCGGTGCGGCGCCTACGCATTCATCGCCTCGACGACCCGTCCGATCAGCTCGTCCAGACCGATCCCGGGCGCGCCGAAGAGCTCGACCATCTTCGAGCAGTCGCCGTAAACGGATGCCTCCTTTCCCCCGGTCTCCCTGTCGAAGGCGACACGACCGCGTCCCAGGCGGGCGTGGATGGTTTCGGCCAGCTCACGGATCGTCCACACGCGCGGATGGCAGCAGTTCACGACGGCGGGCGGATTGGCGGCATGCTCGACGGCCTGCGCCGTCACGCGAATGAAGTCTTCATAGGCGATGACCTGAATCCGCTCGTCCGGCGTCGAGCCCAGCGAGCGCCCGGCGGCGATGGCCACGGCCATCTTTCGGATGCGGCCGTTTTCGGCGTCGTTGGCGTGAGCGTAACGGACGTGGATGGCTTTCGACCCTCGCGACCGGCAGAAATAATCGATCAGGCGTTCCTGCGCGTAGCGGCTGCGGGCGTATTCCGTCGTCGGCGAGCATCCTGCCTCTTCCACGAGCGGCGACGGACCCTCCCCGTAGACGTTCAGCGTCGATCCGTTCACGATGGCAGCGGAGCCGGCGTAGCGCTCTACGACACGGCCGACGCCGTGGAAGTTTATTTCCCAGTACAGATCCGATCGATCCGGGTCCCAAATCTCGAGAAAGAGGACGTCGACGTCCGGCAGCGTACCGGGATCGTCCCTCAGGACCTCGTAGACGATCGTTTCGATGCCCGCCTCCTCCAGCTCCGCCGCTTTCGAACGGTCGCTCATTCGGGCTGCGCCATAGACCCGCCATCCATCTCGAACCAACCGCCTCGCGAGGCGCGATCCTACGCGTCCGCTCGCTCCCAGAACCAGCGCGTCCCCTCTGCCGTCAGGTACCATCTTTATCGATTAAATCCGATTCACGCCTCCAGCAGATCGCAATAGTATGCGCGCTCATCTCGGTACACGACGTCGCGGCGCTCTATGGGGATCGGGTGCGAGAAGGGCGGTCCGTCCCAAACGAACGGATGAAAATCGCCGTTTTCGCCGAAAGGAACGACGTCGGACGGAAACGACTCCAGCAGCTTCGCCTCATCGTTTCGACTCATATTCCAGAGCCGCGTAGGCCTCCCCAAGAGCGGATACGTCCACGCAGACCAGTACGTCTCGTAGCTCTCGACGCTGCGGTGCAGGGCGAGCGCGCTGTCCTTCCCGCCGCTCCATCCGACCGCGATGAGCTGCTCGTCTGATGCCATATGGAGAAAGACTTTTTGTCGTGAGTCCGCACCTCAATATGAGCTAATCTCCCGATAGAATTTTGGCAGCTCGCCGTTGGAGATCCGGGGCCTGGACGACCCCCACGAGAAAATATGTGGGCTCGAGCGCCGAGGTGCTGTGGATAACTTTCACACGTCACCCCTGACATAAGGGTGGCACAGGGCCTCGCCTACGATGCGGCAACCCTCGTAGTAGCAGCATCCGGATCGCTCTATGAATCCCGCTCCGACCAGCCGACTGACGCTCTTCGATCACCTCTCCAATCTTTCCTTCCATCAGGCTTCAAAGCTGCTCGGCCCCGACGGCAACACCCTCATCCTCCGGGGCGGCACGTATTCCGTCGACGTGCAGGAACGCGCCAGGCTGACGCACGAAGTCTTTCGGCTGCATCTCTTCGACTCGACGGTTTCGATCTCGTTGGACGACGCGGCGCGTGACCGGCTTCGGTGGAAATGCTCCTCCTGCTCCGCACCGTGCGAGCACGTCGGCGCCGCGTTTTCGCTCATCCTGGAGGAGAAGATGCTCCTCGGACTCGCCGAAGCGCCGAAGGAGCGCGAACCGATCGAATGCCTCAGTGAGGACGAACTGGTCGCGCGGGCGCTGGCGGATCGTGAGGAGCGGGCGCGCGAGGAAACGATGCGCCTCACCTCCGGCAATCCGGAGGAAATATGGACCGACTACACCGTCACGAGCGCCTCCTCCGGCAAGTCGTATCGGGTTGCCCTGCGCGGGTGGGAACGGGGCGAGTCGTACTGCTCGTGCCCGGATTTCCGGAAGAACACCCTCGGAACGTGCAAGCATATCCTCTACAGCCTCGAGCGGGTCCGGCGCCGGTTTCCCGCCTCGAAACGCAACACCCCCTACCGGCGGCGCGGGATCTCGGTGCATCTGGATTATGGAGAGGATCTCGAACTCCGGCTCCGGGCGCCGGAGGAGCTGGATGGCTCGGTGCGCGACATCATCGAGCCGATTCGTGGCCGGCCGATTACGGATCTTACCGACCTATTGCGAAGAATTCGACGACTCGAGCAGGAAGGACGGTCCGTCACGATCTATCCGGATGCGGAAGCCTACATCCGGCATCGGCTCCTGCGGCAGCATATCGCCTCGAAGGTCGAGGAGATCCGGCGCGATCCGGCCTCCCATCCCCTGCGCACCTCTCTTTTGAAGGCGGAGCTCCTGCCCTATCAGCTGGACGGCATCGCCTTCGCCGCGGGTGCGGGACGGGCCGTGCTGGCGGACGACATGGGCCTCGGCAAGACGATCCAGGGGATAGGACTGGCCGAGTTTCTCGTCCGGGAGGTAGGCATCCGCAAGGTCCTCGTGATCGCCCCCGCCTCCGTGAAAGCACAGTGGCGCAACGAGATCCGGCGATTTTCGCATCGGGACGCCCACGTGGTCCTCGGAGGCGCCGACGAGCGCGCCGCGCAGTACGGGAACGAGGCGCTGTTTACGATCTGCAACTACGAGCAGGTGGTCCGCGACATTTCCCACATCGAGCGCGTCCGGTGGGATCTCATCATCCTGGACGAGGGCCAGCGCATCAAGAACTGGGAAGCGAAAACGACGCAGATCATCAAAGGTCTTCGCTCACCCTTCGCGCTCGTGCTCTCGGGCACACCGCTGGAGAACCGGCTCGACGATCTCTTTTCGATCGTGGAATTCATCGACGAGCGCCGCCTCGGCCCCGCCTTTCGGTTCTTCAACCGGCACCGGGTGACGGACGAAAAGGGCAAGGTGCTGGGCTACAAGGACCTCGACGCGTTGCGGGAGCGCCTCCGGCCGGTGCTGCTGCGGCGGACGCGCAGCTCGGTGATGAAAGAGCTGCCGAAGCTCACGACGGAGATCGTGCGCGTGCCGCCGACCGAGGAGCAGCTTCTCATCGAGAACAGCCAGATGCAGATCGTCGGGCAGATCGTGAGCATGAAGTACATCTCCGAGATGGACTTGCTCCGGCTTCGGAAAGCCCTCCTCATCGCGCGGATGAACGCCGACAGCACGTACCTGGTCGACAAGCGCGAGCCCGGCTTTTCCACGAAGCTGGATCGCCTGGCCGAGCTGCTCGATGACCTCGCCCAGGAAGAGGACCGGAAGATCGTGCTCTTCTCCGAATGGACGACGATGCTCGACGTGATCGAGAACGTGCTGGAGCGGCTTGGGCTATCCTACGTGCGGCTGGACGGCTCCGTGCCGCAGAAGGATCGTCAGGAGCTCGTGCGGCGGTTCGGGGAGGACGCCGAATGCCGGCTCTTCATCACGACGAACGCGGGTTCGACCGGCCTCAACTTGCAGGAGGCCGATACGGTCGTCAACGTCGACCTGCCGTGGAATCCCGCGGTGCTCGAGCAGCGCATCGCGCGGTGTCATCGAATGGGCCAGCAGAAGCCGGTGCAGGTGTACGTCCTGGTGACGGAGGATACGCTCGAGGAGAAGCTGCTGACGACCCTGGCCAGGAAACATCAGCTCGCGCTGGCCGCGCTGGACATGGACTCGGACGTCGACGAGGTGTCGCTCGTCTCCGGAATCGAGGAATTGAAGCGCCGCCTCGAGGTACTCCTCGGCGCACGTCCGGATGCCGCCGTGAAGGAGAGCGAGCGTCGGAGCGCCGAGGCGGAAGTGGAACGTGCGCAGCGGCGCTCGTCGGGCGTGGCCGAAGCGGGCGGACGGCTCCTCAGTGCTACGCTCGACTTCATCGGCGAGATGGTCCCCGTGCGCGAGGAAACGGAAGCGAGCGCGGAGATGGCGCGGCAGTTCCGGGCCCGTCTCGACGAATGCCTGGAGCGCGACGACGCCGGGCGGCCGCGCCTCAGCGTCCCGCTCCCGGACGAGGCCGCGCTGGACCGGCTGGCGAGCTCGCTGGCTTCCCTACTCGCCCGTGGCCTTCCGGCCGGTGGGGACGGGTCGATCGGCGAGCCTCGGGTGCCGGAGCGCACCTGAAATGATCGGGCTTCGTGGCCCGTCACAAACTTTCGATCGGACGGCGAAAGGGAGGC
>CAZXHQ010000319.1:0-2470 GCA_964640145.1 uncultured Rhodothermales bacterium
CTTCCATGCATACCCGTTTTTAGCCGTTGAAGGTTGAAAGTTGAAAGTTGAAGGTTGAAAGTTAACGGTTGAAGGTTGAGGGTTGAAAGTTGAAGGTTTCCAGTCGATATGCCCAATTCGAAAGAACCTGCAACCTTCAACCTTCAACCTTCAACCTCATACCGCGTTAGCTTCGTGATCGTGAAGCTAGCCATGAGCGAATCCCAAAGTCCAGTCCGTAATGAGATCTGGACGTTGTCGTGAGCGCACGCCTCGGTCACGACGTCCGGCCCGGCGACGAAGGAAATGTGAAGTCCGCATAGGCCATCTCCGCGGTTCCGAACCAACGGTAGGCATCGTCGCGCCAGTCCCGGTAAGCCGAGTAGATCTTGCGGTAGGCCGGGTCGGAGGCGGACTCCTCCATGATGTCCACCGTGGTTTCCCGGGCCGCCGTCATTACGTCGTCGGGGAACGCGTGGAGGCGCACGCCCTCGTTCACGAGTCGCTCCAGCGCGGGCGCGTTCCTTGCGTCGTAGAGGGCCAGCATGTTCTCGTGCGCTTCTCCGGCAGCCGCCTCGAAGGCGTGCCGGTAGGCGGACGGCAGCGCGTCCCACGCGCCGCGATTGACGTAAAAGGAGAGGCCCGGACCGGGCTCCCACCACCCCGGGTAGTAGTAGTCCTTCACGATCTGGTGGAAGCCGAGCTTCTCGTCGTCGTAGGGCCCCACCCACTCGGTCGCGTCGATGGCGCCGCGTTCGAGCGAGGGGTAGATCTCGCCGCCCGGGATGACCTGCACGGTGACGCCGAGACGGCTCATCACCTCGCCGCCGAGACCGGGGATGCGCATCTTGAGGCCGCGCAGGTCCTGGAGGGAGTTGATCTCGCGGCGGAACCATCCGCCCATCTGCGTACCAGTGTTGCCGCCCGGAAAGTTGATGACGTTGAAATCCGAGAACATCTCGCGCATCAGTTCCAGCCCTCCGCCGTAGTAGAGCCAGGCGTTGAGCTGGCGCGCGGTAAGCCCGAACGGGACTGTGCAGTCGAAGACGAGGGCCGGATTCCTGCCCTGGAAGTAGTAGCTGGCGCCGTGGCCCACCTGCACCGTGCCGTTCTGGACGGCGCCCAGCACCTCGAAGGCCGGTACGAGCTCGCCGGCGGAATAGGTTCGAATCCGAAAACGCCCTTCGGTCAGCTCATCGAGGCGCCGGGCAAGCACGTCGGATGCGCCGTAGATCGTGTCGAGCGAGTTGGGAAAGCTGGAGGCGAGTCGCCAGGTGACGCGCGGCGACGTCTGGACGACCGGCGCGCCTGCAAGCAGAAAGTCACGTCGTTTCATGGCGTTGCGGCGGAGGCGGGCTTCGATGCGATCATGGGTGCGGTCTACGACCTTTCGGCGGATGTGGAGGTCATGCGCGGAAAGGCAAAGCGGGCGTAGTCGTGCTCCGCCGTAGCGAACCAGCGGAACGAATCTTCGCGGAAGGCGCGAAATGAATCGTACACGTTGCGATAGACGCCGTCCCGTGAGGCGCGCTCCTCCAGGAGATCCGTCGTAATCTGCCGCGCCTCGGCCATCATCTCCTGGGGAAATTCCGCCAGCCGGACCCCGGCATCCAGCACGACCTGCAGCGCCCTCTGATTGCGGGCGTCGTACTGCGCGAGGGTGTGCATGCTCACGTCGGCCGTCGCGGCCTCGAGCGCGACCTGGTAAGGCGTCGGAAGCCGGTCCCACGCCTGCCGGTTGACCATGAGCGAGACGTTGGGGCCGGGCTCCCACCATCCTGGGTAGTAGTAGTGGGATGCGATCTCGTGGAAGCCGAGCTTGACGTCGTCGTACGGTCCGACCCACTCGGTGGCGTCGATGGCGCCCCGTTCGAGCGCCTGGTAGATCTCGCCACCGGCCATAAGCTGCACGGTAACGCCGAGCTCGCTCATCACCTCGCCACCGAGTCCGGGGATGCGCATCTTAAGGCCCCTCAGATCCTGCAGGGAGTTGATGGGTCTGCGAAACCATCCGCCCATCTGCGCGCCGGTGTTTCCGCCGGGGAAGTTGATGATCCCGAAGTCGGCGTAGATCTCTCGCATGAGATCGAGGCCGCCGCCGTGGCGCAGCCACGCGGTCTGCTGCCGTGCGGTAAGTCCGAAGGGAACGCAGGTATCGAAGGCGAGCGCGGGATGAAGTCCGACGTAGTAATAGCCGGCCGAGTGTCCCATTTCGATCGTTCCATTTTGCACGGCTCCCAGGACTTCCGTGGACGGGACGAGCTCCCCGGCCGGGTAGGGCCGGATCCGAAAACGTCCGTCGGTCAGGTCGTCGACGCGACGGCTGATGCCTTCTACGACGCCGAAGAGGGTGTCCAGCGAGCGAGGATAGCTCGATACGACCCGCCAGCGCACGTTAGGTCGCGCCTGCACGCCGGGCGCTCCCTCTCCGGCGCCGTCGCCTCGGCATCCAGCCAGAAGACTGCTCCCCGCCATGCCGACGGCCGTGGTC
>CAZXHQ010000319.1:2570-5045 GCA_964640145.1 uncultured Rhodothermales bacterium
TAAGGGAGGGCTTCCTGTCCAAACGATCGACTGCCTCAATGGTGAACCGTCATCGGATCCAGTTTCCAAAGCTCGGCGTTGCCGAGCTGGCCCAAGACGAAGCGTATTTCTTCCTGATCGAGGGGGATCGAAAGCTTCGGCTGCGCCTGCACGACTACGACCGGATCTACCGGCGGCCCGGGCTTTATGAGCAGGTCGTCTACGAGCGCTTGAAGTGCTCGTCGCCGGACAAGGTAGGCGAGATCCTGGATCAGACGCTCCGCGCGGCCGGGATGCCGATCACGGAGCTGCGCGTGCTGGATCTGGGCGCGGGCAACGGCATGATGGGCCAGGTACTCAAGAACTACGGCGTCGCCCGCCTCGTGGCAGCCGACATCATCCCGGAGGCGAAGGAGGCGGCGATTCGGGACCGACCGGACGTCTACGACCAGTACTATGTCGCGGACTTCACCGATCTGGATACCGACCTCGAAGCCGAGATCGACGAATGGTCCATCAACTGCCTGACGGCCGTCGCCGCCCTCGGGTTCGGTGACATTCCGCTGCGCGCCTTCGCACAGGCCCTCCGGTTCGTCAAGGTCGGCGGTTGGGTCGCCTTCAACATCAGAGACACCTTTCTCGATCGCAGCGACACATCCGGGTTCTCGAAATTCATCCGTGAACTGATCTTCTCGGAGTATCTGGACATCTACCACATGGAGAAGTACCGGCACCGCCTTTCGATGGAAGGCGAGCCGCTCTTCTACTTCGCCCTGGTAGCCCGGAAGACCGCGGAGATATCAGAGGCGTTCATGAACGGGTTCGACGCGTAATTTCTATCCCTTCGGCCTCAGCGGACGCATGACGATCTCGGAGATGAGATAGTTGTCGTCGGTCTCGAGAATGTGCATGACCGTGCCGGCGATGTCGTCGACCGTCATGGGGTGCGTGCTGCTGCCGCCGCCGCTGCTGAAGTTCGTCCGAATGGAACCGGGATAGACGCCCGTGACCTTGATTCCGTCGTCGCGGAGCTCGAGCATGGTCGATTCGGTAAACCCGCGGACGGCGAACTTACTGGCATTATAAGCGCTCAGGTTCGGATTGCCGATGCGGCCGGCGATGGAGGCGATGTTGATGATGTGCCCCCCGAAACCGGAGGCCTCGTTCTGCTTCTTCATGTGCGGCACGGCGGCTTTCGTGCAGAGAAAGACGCCGGTCACGTTCGTCTGGATCTGCTGATTCCAGTCGTCCATCGCCATCGCGTCGACGGGCCCGAAGATGCCCAACCCCGCGTTGTTGATCAGCACGTCGATGCGTCCGGCCTCCGACACGATCTCGTCGAATGCTGCCTCGACGGCTTCCTCGTCCCGCACGTCGCACTGAAGAGGATGGAACGCCTCGCCGATCGCTTCGGCGGCCTCCTGGAGGCCCGCGAGGCCTCGGGCGAAGCCGTAGACGGCGGCGCCCCGGTCGGCGAGGTAGCTGGAGAAGGCGAGGCCGATGCCGCTGCTGGCTCCGGTAACGACGGCGACTTTGTCGGTCAGGTCCATGTTGAAAGGGCCGTTGATCGTGAAACAGGTTGGGTGATGCCAGTGGAGAGGGCGAACATAATCGCCGTCCGCAGTTACATCTACCCGTACCGCCAACGACGACGCTCTGTTGCACGCCCGACTTTCTGAATGGACGCGGTTACCGAAAAAAGACGACGATTGCTCGGTGCGAGCCGTTATTCGCCGCTCGAGGACGACCGCTTTACGTTCGGCGGACATGCCTTTACGCCGGAGGAGATTGTGGAGGTGCTCGCTTCGTATCTGACGGACGAGCGAAGGGCGCGGATCGAGGAGGTGCTCGACGGCCGAACGCGCGGCGTCGCTACCGTCGTTGAGGGCCTTGTCAATATGGGAAACGTCAGCGCCGTGATGCGCAGCGCCGAGGCGCTGGGATACCAGCCGTTCCACGTCATTACGGGGGAGGCGTCGTTCAAGAATTCGCGCCGCACCTCGCAGGGCGCGGAGAAGTGGCTCGACGTCTACAGATGGGAGACCGCGGCGGACTGTGCGGCCTATCTACACGAGGCCGGCTATCACATCGTTGCGACGCACCTCGACGAGACGTCCATACCGATCGATGACGTCGATTTTTCGAAGTCGACGGCAGTGGTGTTCGGCAACGAGCGGGATGGAGTCAGCCAGGAGATGCTGGAGCTCGCCGACGAGCGTGTGATCGTCCCGATGGTCGGGTTCGTGCGGAGCTTCAACATCTCGGTGGCCGCCGCGGTGACGCTCTATCATGCGTTCCGCGACCGGAAGGACCGGTGCGGGAAGCATGGTGATCTAACGGCCCGGGAGCGCGCGGAGCTTCGCGCCGTCTACTACCTGCGATGCGTGCGCGCCGCCGAAGAAATTCTGGAGACGGCATCCCGAAGGGAGGACTGACCGCTAAGGGCTCGTCACGGAATAACTGCGTCACACAGAGGCCGAGCGAGAAGTCGGCCGA
>CAZXHQ010000320.1:0-5033 GCA_964640145.1 uncultured Rhodothermales bacterium
GGAGGTCCGTCTCTCCGGAATCGAGCATCTGTACGAGGGTCGGCACGACATCGTCGAAGGCGCCGGCCGCGAGGTTCGCGGCGGCGGCCGCACGGCGGGCAGATGGAAGGTCCGGATCGCTTGCCTCGCCGGCGGCCGCTTCGGCGAGGCCGGGCATCAGAAAATGGCGCGCCGCACCGAGGACGGTCTCACGCACCCTACCGTCCGTTTCGTCGAGGAGCGCGCGAATGGACCGCTCCGGCCCCTCCAGGTGCCGGAAGCCTCGCAGCTCGAATCCCTGTGCGAGTCCCGAAAACGCGGCCCTCTGGTGTGCGGGCGACTCGGTTTCCAGAAGGGTTGCAAGGCGCGCGATCTCTTCTTCGTCGCCGCGCGCGCCGACGATCGAGGCGACCTCACGGACGAGGCTTGCGTTCTCCTGCCCGCTCTTGAGGAGGCCTTCCATCAGCGTCATCGCTCTCTCCGGTGGTGCGCTCAGGATGGCCGTCGCAATCCAGGGGTCGGCCCCGTTCCGGAGGGCGAGCCGAACGAGCGCGGAATCCGCGGACGCGAAGCTTCCCAGGCTCAGGGCAGCTTGCAAGCGCACGCGGTCGGACGGATCGGCCGCTAGCGCCGCGGCACGGTCCTGCAGGCTGGGAACCGATTCCGCGAATCGCAGCGCGTGTTCACGGACGCCCGGATGCGGATCGGCGAGGGCTCCGGCCACGAGGTCCTCGCGGAGCGCGCCGAGTCCGTCGAGCACGTACAGCGCGTGCAGCCGCGCGTAGGGTTCGCCGGCGCGGCGAGCGATCTCCTCGAGATTCGCCGAGACGCTTCGGTCGCCGCCTTCGAGCAGCAGGCGATGTGCGGTGAGGCGCCGCCACGGGTTGGGATCGGTGAGCAGCTCGGGGAGCGACGAGGCATCGGCGACGGACGATACCCGTGAACGTTCGTCCATATCGTGCGGGACGATCCGGTAGATGCGTCCATATTCCGTACCGCGCCGGAAATCGAGATCGCGTCGGATGGATTCGGGGATGTACTCGGGCGATTCGATGACGGCCCGGTACATGTCCACTACGTACAGATAGCCGTCCGGCCCGACGACCACGTTGCAGGGACGAAACCAGGGATCCGTGGCGGCCAGGAATTCGGTCTCCTCCTCCCCGCGCGCGGCGGTGAAGGAGGGCCCGGCGGGCACCAGCACGTCGCGATGCACGAGGTTTGCCGCGGTCTCACCCGTGAACAGGTTGCCGCGGTACTCCGGCGGATACGCGGCCTCACCGCTGACGGCGGCGCCGGCCACGGCGGTGAACACGTGGGCGCGCCGTTCGGTGCGCTCCACGCCCTCCTCGTCGTAGCGGCGCTGGCGCGTCTCCGTGCGCGAGATTCGCCACGCCTGCGGCTCGCTCCGCTGATAGACGCGAAGGCCGTGATCGGAGACGTCGTGCGCGGAGGCGGCCGACGTGAGGTACGGGTTGCGTGTAAAGTACGCGCGCGGAAGCGCGACGTGGCGCACGTGCACGGTGTTGTGGGTGATGAACCGCCGGCCGTACGCATCGAATGCCTGTCCGAACTGGGCGGGGCCGGAGGCCGGCTCATATTCAACCGGTCCGTCGCCGGCGGGCAGGCGGAACCTGAAATCCGCGCCGAGCACGCTGACGGATTCGGCGCCGGCCTGCACGGAGTCCCCGCTCGGGCTCTGGACGGGCCGGATAGCGCCGGCCAGGCCGTCGTTCGCCACGTAGATCCAGTTGTCGACGGCGAAGCGCGGGGCAGCCACGCGGTGCTGGGGGTTGGCCTCCGCAAACCCTGTGAAGAGCGTTCGCCGCTCGTCGGCCCTGCCGTCACCGTCCGCATCCCGAAGAAAGAGAATGTCGGGCGCCGACGTGACGATGAGCCCTCCGTTCCACGGCTGGATCCCGGTGACGAGCTGCAGGCTGTCCGCGAATATGACGGCGTCGTCGATGCGGCCGTCGTCGTCGGCGTCCGTCAGCAACCGGATCCGGCTGCGGGGCGCCGATCCGTCCTCGTACGGATAGTCGAGCATCTCGGCGACGTAGGCTCTCCCGTACGCGTCGAAGGCCAGGTCGACGGGGTCGCGCACATGCGGCTCGGCGGCGAACACCTCGATGCGAAAGCGTGAATCCAGCCGGAAATCCGCGAGCGCCTCCTCCGGTGAGAGCGCCCGGCTGAAATCCGGCTCGCCGGGGCGCGGTCCGGCACAGCCGGCGAGGGCGGCCAGGAGGAGAAGCATGCCCGGCGGACCGGCGAGAGACGATAGGAGGAGAAGCATGCGGGGCGGTCCGGCGAGGGGGGGCGGGACGAAAAGCATGCTGAGCGGACCTCTCATACCCCTACAGCACCTCGCCTGCAAGGCGAACCAGTGCATCTACCAGGACGGATTCCGCTTTGGGAGCCAGCCGCGTCACGCCCGGCTCGTAGCCGCCGAACTTGTACGCCTCTTCCGTGATGACGTAGCCGATCGATCCGTTGGCGTAGCCGACCACGAAGACGTTCAGGTCGGATCGTCCCTGCCGGAGCGTCTCCTCGACTTGCAGCTGATAGGCCGTGAAGGGCTCGCCCGGGATGGTCAGGAAGAGGTTGTTTCCCACGCGCAGCGCCTGGATCTCCGCGCGGACCGGATCCCCGTCCTTACCGGGAAGCTCGAGCGTGCGAACGGCGCCCCGGATCGCATACGAGGAGGGACGGCGTGCGAACGCCTCGGCGCTCCCGGCCCGGGCTGAGGCGGCCAGGACCGTCGCGCCGAGCTCCGTGCCGATGGTGAGCACATCCGCCTCGGTCCCGCTGCGGAATCCGTCCTCGGACGGAAGGTTGGGGCGGGTATCTCCGGCGGCCCCCTGAAGGAAGAGGCTGGGCACGTCGGTACCGTGCTCGAAGACCCGCTGCGCCACGCCGGGGAAGTCGCCCGTCACCTGCGTGTTCTCGTTGCGGAAGACGTTGGCGTGGCAGGCGTTGTGCATGACGACGGCCAGCGGATCGGCGTTCTCATCGTCAACCCGGAGGATGCGCACGCGCGGATCGACGACGCCGTCCGGATTGGGCTTCATCTCCGCGACGTTCTCGTCGTTTAGAAGGCGGCGGTTGACGCAGTATTCGATCGTGCCGGAAGCGTAGCCGATGGTCGCCGGCCGGAGCATCGTCGCGGCCGCCGAGGCCGCGCCGGCTATTTTGGCGGCGACCATGCGTCCGTAATCGGTATCCGCCTGGAGTCTGGGGCTGCCGTGCGTGTGGGAGGAGGCGACGAGGATGTAGCTGGTGGGAATCCCGGTGGCGGCCTCGACGGCCGCCCGGATGGCGGCGGTCTCCTCGTATCCCGCATCGATCAGGTCCAGCGTGATGATCGCGGCCCGGACGGTGCCCCCGTCGAGAAGGAGCACGGCGGCTCGGAGCGGATCGCGGATGCCGGTCGAGCCCTCCGTGCGGTCGGCGTATCCCGCCAGCGGCATCCCGATGGGCGGAGTGATATCGATCTTCATGACGCCGGCGTGGAGGTTCGTCTCCGGGGCGGCGCCGTGAGGGACGTCCGTGCGTCCCCCCGCCGTCTCCTGGGCGAGGGCCGGTCCGGCGGTCCCTACATGCAGGCAGAGCGCGAGGAGGAGGAGCCGGTACGCCATGTGGATCAGGTTGGTTTGGCGGCGAGTGTTCGATCTCCGCTTCATACGGCGTTCAAAATACAAAAAACCTGCCCGGAACGCGGTGAGAACCTGTTTGTCGAGCCGTCGGGGTGGGTCGTCGGGCCAAACGGCGTCCGCTTCCTGGCCGGTTGTATCCGGTGCGCATGGCTGGGCCCCATCGGAAGGGCACCCGCGCCGGTGCCTGGACACGCAGCCTTCTCCCGGCGTATCTTGGTGCACGTCGTTTTGCGGGCGAGGGTGCCGCCTCGTATACGCATGTGACCGGACCCGATCTCGCTGTCTATCTCTATGCTCGAAGCCAATAGAACGGACGACCGGACGTTCATGACTCTTGCTCTCGAGCAAGCCCAAAAGTCGTATGAGGAAGGGGGTTTGCCCATAGGGGCCGTCATGGTCGAATCCGGTCGCGTCATTGCCGCCGGGCACAATAACAGGGTTCAGAGCGGCGATCCGACGGCGCATGGGGAAATGGATTGCATTCGTAATGCGGGGCGACGGGACAGCTACGATGGAATCACGCTATATTCCACGCTGAGTCCGTGCATGATGTGCAGCGGAACGGTCCTGCAGTTTGGAATCCCGCGAGTTGTAATTGGAGAGGACAAGAACTTCCCCGGGAACGTCGACTTCCTCAGACAGCACGGCGTTCACACCTCGATTCTAGACGATCAGCGCTGTATCGACCTGATGGCCAGGTTTATCGCTGAAAATACCGAACTGTGGAATGAGGATATTGCCGGTCGAATCGATGTTTAGGTTCCTGCGCGCCAGGCTGCTGGCCCAGCGGGGCCGTCAGCGCATGATAGAGGCGGGCGTCGAGTTCCTGCGCGACTACCGGCTGCTGGCGCAGCTTCCTGAGGAAGACGAGGTGCCGGATCATATCGAGGCCCTTCAAGCGATGACGCGGGAGACGCAGCACAAGGCGCTTTTCGACCACCTGTACGAATGTCTTACGATACTCGATTCTAAGTCGGCGTCTCTGCTTTCGTTCAACTCAATTATCATCGCCGTCTATGCGATCTTCCTGACGCAAGAGCTGGATCTGGCCAGTAGTACCGTTATCAGCGTTGGCCTGGCGTCTGTTATCGTCTCCTGCTTTCTCCTGTTTTTGTCGTGTGGGTTCAATGGTCCGGGACAGAGTATCTGGTGAAGCCGGATGCTCGCGAGCGAACGCTTTTGCAGGTGCGCAAGTCCCGGACGATTCTTTACCGACTGGCCTGGTATTGTGTAATTCTGTCCATGCTCAGCCTCTCGCTTTTCCTGATCGTTCAAGTCGTCTAGCTCGGCCGGCAAAGGCCGTTTCCGTGCGAAAATCGGTCCGCGTAATAAGCCTCTCTGGCCTGGACATCATTTCGTAAATACGGTTGCGTACTATGAGGGTCGATGCGCGTGCTCCGC
>CAZXHQ010000321.1:0-5029 GCA_964640145.1 uncultured Rhodothermales bacterium
CCCGTGCTCAGCGAAGCGATGATGATGGTCTGCGCTCGAGTCATGGGGAACCACGCCACCGCCACCGTGTGCGGCCAGCACGGCAACTTCGAGCTGAACGTCATGATGCCGGTCATGGCGCACGCCCTGCTCGAGAGCATCTCCATCCTGACGGGCGCCTGTGAGGCGTTCCGGACGCGCTGTATCGAAGGCATCGAGGCCGACCGCGAGCGCTGCCGCGAGCTTCTCGAGCTCAATCCCTCCATCGCAACGGCGCTGAACGCTGCCATCGGATATGACAAAGCGTCGCAGGTAGCCAAGAGGGCCGCGGCGCAACGGCGCTCCGTCCGCGAGGTCGTCCAGGAAATGGGCCTGCTCTCCGGCGAGGAACTCGACGCTACTCTGGACGTGCGCAGCATGACGGAGCCGGGCATCCCCGGCTCCTGATCCCTCCGCGGATCGCCGATGCCCGGAGAGGACGGCGTCTCTCCAGGGATCCGCTCGCATCGAGCGCCCGGGACGCCCCGCTGCGAAGTGCCGCACGTCGTCCGGCGGGGCGCCGTCGGTCTGGATCGTAATATTCGAACGACGCACGAAACGCCGCCCCGAAACGTGGATACACAACAAGCGGTTATACCGGATAGCGCCGGCACAATACCGCGGCGTTCTGGCACGTTTTTCTCAATACATTACGTCGCAGTCGAGACAGATGAGCTTTGTGCCGGCCTGTCAGGGCGCGCGCCGTTATGAAACCGGCTGCATGGCGGGTCGACTGTATACTGTATTGGACATTATTGAGCCAACCAGACCATATGATGAACGCAAAAGGAAGAGTGTCCGTAGCTGTGATCGTCGTCGTTGCCTTTCTTTCGGGCATCATGTTCACGACGGTCGGAGCCAATATCATCGACATGGGAGACCGAGTCGGCGTCGAGACCCAGGCGGCCGAAGGTACCCTGATTCAGGATAGGCTGCCGAGCGCCGCCGACCTCGAAGATGCCTTTACACAGGTCGCCGAGCGCGTGAACCCAACCGTTGTACAGATTCGGGCCGAGCAGATCCCGGATAGGCGGCAG
Organism: uncultured Rhodothermales bacterium; assembly: GCA_964640145.1. Lineage (GTDB taxonomy): Bacteria > Bacteroidota > Rhodothermia > Rhodothermales > VXPQ01 > CAZXHQ01. The sequence continues at coordinate 1,056 of CAZXHQ010000321.1, forward strand.
CAAGAAAACGGCCAGCGGCAGAACCCGTTCGAAGGCACGCCTTTCGAAGATTTCTTCGGTGATTTTGGGTTCAACGGACCGCAGCAGCCGATGCCTCGCAGCGGGCTCGGATCGGGGATCATCATCCGGGGCGACGGCTACGTGCTGACCAACAACCACGTCGTCGAGGGCATGGACGCGCTCACCGTCGTCATGATGGACGGTACCAGGTACGATGCCGAGATCATCGGCAACGATCCCGTCAGCGACGTAGCCATCATCAAAATCGACGCCAGCGGCCTGCCCTTCATCAGCGTTGGCGATTCCGACAATGTGAAGGTCGGTCAGTGGGTGATGGCCTTCGGCTCGCCGTTGAGCGAGAATCTCAGCAACACCGTCACGGCGGGCATCATCAGTGCCACCGGACGCATCCAGGGCGGCATGGGTCGGCCCGGACCGACCGATCAGACCCGCCCCTCTACCACGCATAACTTCATTCAGACGGACGCGGCCATCAACCCCGGCAATTCGGGCGGACCGCTCGTGAACCTGCGGGGAGAGCTCGTCGGCGTCAACACGGCGATTATCTCGCGAACGGGCGGCAATCAGGGCATCGGGTTTGCCATTCCGGCCAACACGGCAAGGTCCATTGCGGATCAGCTGATCGAGAGCGGCAGGGTCGAGCGCGGCCGGCTCGGCGTCAGCTATGGACCGGCCAGTGAGAGCCTGATCGAAGCGCTCGATCTGCCCCGAGGCGCTGCCGTCATCGAGCGGGTCATGCCCGGAACGTCCGCGGACCGATCCGGCATCCAGGCCGGTGACATCATCGTGAGGGTGAACGGCAACGATTTGACCAATCATAATCAGCTCTCGCTGTGGATCGGCAACATGAAGCCGGGCGACACCGTCGAGCTGACCGTCAACCGCGACGGCGACGAGGAAACGTTCGAGGTCGAGCTGGGCGGCTGGCCGGGCACCGACGAAGAAGAGCCGCAAACGGCATCTGCTCCCGCCTCGAACCGCGAGCAGATGATGCAGGACCTCGGCATCACGCTCGGCAATATCACGCCGCAGCTGGCGCAGCAGGCAGGCTTTGAGGAAGAGGTCGAGGGCGTCATCGTGACCAACGTCGACCCCGCCAGCTATGCCTATCGCGAGGCCAACCTCCAGCGCGGTGCGGTGATCGTGGAGGTGAACCGACAGCGGGTACGGAATCTGGACGACTTCGAAGAGGCCTACGAAGCGGTCGAGGAAGGCGATTCCTTCCTGGTTCGCCTGCAGACGCCGGACGGCGGGGCCTACGTGACGGCGCTGCGTAAACCGGCATCGTGAACCTCCCCGACGACGTGAGCACTGGTGCCCAAAGCCTCGTCCCGTTCGCGGGACGAGGCTTTTTGCCCTGCTCCGGCGGGGGGCGAAAGGACGCCGAGCGCGATGCAGCGGCACTCGAAGGTTAGCGTACCTGCGAATTTGATGAACTCAGCCGGCCCGCCGAAGCGGATTGCTGAAACCGTATGGATTCGAGCATGAAAAGCGCCTCCGCGGTCAGGCCGCGGTCGTTGCGGAACAGCACGTAGAGATCGTGCACGCCGGCGGCAGAATCGACCTCCGCCTCCACCGTACGCGCTCCGGACCGGTAGTCGTCCAGCGAGGCGTCGGCCGTACTGATGAGCGTTCCGCCCGGACGATCCAGCCGGAGCTCGATCCGTCCTCCCGTCGAATGAAGCGGGTCATGCAGCAGGGCGTATGCTACGCCCTCGATGTCGGTCAGATCGACATCCTCGAAGAGGAGATAGGATCCGTCGTAGATGTTCGTGACGAGCCGGCGCTCATCGTCGCCGTCGTCGACCACGGCGACGGCACGAGCCGAATCGAAGTTCGCCGCCGCCACGCGCAGCGGCCGGAGTACCACCACCTCGTGGCCGGTAAGCGGAGGCGCCCCGGGCGCGCCGCTGTCGGTATAGCTGGCACGCAGCACGTAGGCCCCTCCACCTTCCTCGCCTTGCTCGTCCGTCGTAAACCGACCGCGGAGGGGCACGCCCTCTACCGCCGCACTGTCGGCCGCCAGCGACAGGATGTACTCGACCATCGCGGACGCTTCTTCACGGGACAGATCGGGATGCGCGGCCATGACCTGCTCGCCCCAAACGCCCCCGCCACCCTGGACGATCTTCGTCGACAGGTAGTCGGCCGCGTCGTCGCGATCCCGGTAGCGCACCGCCACGTCGACGTAGCTCGGGCCGACCGAGCGCGCCGTCGCCGAGTGGCAGGCCTGGCAGTCGCTCTCATCGATCAGCCGCCGGCCCTCCATCACCGCCGCCGAGGCCGCGCCCGATCGATGGCCGAGCTGCATCCGCTCCGTATCGTATCCCTGCTCCAGAAAATCGAAGTCGACGAATACGGCGGCCGTCGTGATGTCGCCGGCAGCCGCGTCACCGTCTTCCGCATCCCTCACGCGGACGTCGTATTCGAAACTCCGTCCAGGCCAGAAGAACGAACGGTTGCCGGACATGCGGATGTCGACCTCCGGGACGGCGTTGCCGACCAGCACCTCCACCTCGTCGCTTGCGGTCGACCCGGCCGCGTCCTCGACCGTCAGGGTAACCTCGTACGCTCCGGGCTCCTCAAATGTATGCGTATAGGCCGGCCGCTCCGTTTCCGTGGAGCTGTCGCCCGTACGCCACGTGTAGCGGAGCTCGTCGCCGTCCGGATCGTCCGATTCGCCGGCGGAGAAGGTCACCGTCAGCGGAGCGGGGCCTGCCGTCGCGTCGGCCGCCATCACCGCCGACGGCGCCCGATTGCCGGGATTGTATTCGACGCGGTTGAGCCGGGCATCCGGATTTTGCGTGAACCACCCCGTACCGTACTCCAGCACGTACATCGCGCCGTGTTCGTCGAAGGCCATGTCGATCGGGTTGTTCCAGCGCGTCGACGGCATGAAGGGCTCGAGCCCCAGCAGGTCGCCCGACGCATCCATCGTCGCAACGAGCACCCAGCCGCGGATCCAATCGTAGATGAACAGCTTTCCGTCATAGTAATCCGGAAACGTCTGGTCGGCGGCATCGAACATGTCGGAATAGAAAACCGGACCCGCCATCGCGTTTCGGCCCCCGCTACCTACGATGGAAAACTCCGGAGACGCCGCGTACGGATACCAGATGAATGCCGGCTCGGCAGGCGGCAGCTCGCGAAGCCCGTCGTTATTGGGAGAATCGTTCACCGGACGGTCGGCATCGAAAGCGTCGCCCGACTCGCCGGTCGCAAAATCGTAGTCTCGATACGCTTTATTGTCCGCCACGAAGAGCGGCCAGCCGTAGAAGCCGGCCTCCCGTGCCTGATTGACCTCGTCGTGCCCTCGCGGTCCCCGGTCGGGATCCGTCTCGCCGGCATCCGGCCCCACCTCGCCCCAGTACAGGTAACCGGTTTTCTGATCGATGTGAATGCGGTACGGATTGCGATTGCCCATGACGTAGATCTCGGGGCGCGTACGTTCTGTGCCGTCGGGAAAGAGATTCCCCTCCGGGATCGTGTACGTGCCGTCGGACTGCGGCATGATCCGCAGGATCTTCCCCCGCAGGTCGTTCGTGTTCGCCGACGTGCGCTGGGCGTCGAACGGCCGGCGGCCCGGCCGCTCGTCGATTGGCGCAAACCCGTCGGAGTCGAACGGATTGGTGTCGTCGCCGGTCGACAGGAAGAGATGGCCGTCCGGCCCGAACTCGATCGAGCCGCCCGTATGGCAGCATTCCTCGCGCTGCGTGGGCACGACGAGCAGCACCGACTCGCTGTCCATCTGCAGGCTGTCGTCTCGCAGCACGAAGCGAGACAGATGCTGTTTCGGCTCGTCGCCCGCAGGCGAGTAGTACAGATACACCCAGTTGTTCTCGTGGTAGCTCGGATCGAGCGCAGCGCCCATCAATCCGTCCTCAAACTCGGTATGCACGTCCAGCTCGGCGATGACGCGCACGCTGTCCGCGGCCGGATCGTAGAGCTTCACG
>CAZXHQ010000322.1:0-5025 GCA_964640145.1 uncultured Rhodothermales bacterium
AGGCTGGTCAGCCTGCGAGGCGTACCGCCGTCGGCCGGCATGATGCGCAGCATGACGTTCTTATTGGCAGGATGGCCTTCCACCTCAGGACCGTAGGAGAGGAAGGCGATCCATTTCCCGTCAGGCGAAGGGTGGGGAAACCAGTCGTTGTGTTCGTCGAAGGTGAGCTGCTCCTGGTCACTGCCGTCCGGCCGCATTCGGTAGATCTGCATGGTCCCGGTGCGAACCGAGTTGAAGTAAATCCATTCACCGTCGGGCGAATAATCGGGGCCGTCATCCAGTCCTTCGGCCGTCGTAAGCCGCGTTTCTTCGCCGCCCTCTATGGGAATCGTATAGATGTCGTACTCGCCGTCGCGCAGCCCGACGTAGGCCAGCGTCCGCCCGTCCGGAGAGACCCCGTGCCAGTACGACGGACCTTCATCCGTGACGCGCTTTGGCGTGCCGCCTTCGATGGGCACCGTATAGATGATCGAAACGCCTTCTTCGGTCCCGTCACTGATGATGAGCGTCTCGCCGTCCGGCGTGATGCCGTGATCGTTGTTGCATTGCTCGGCGAACCCGGTGTCAATCAATTCCGGCTCGCCGCCCGTTACGGGCAGCTTGTAGATGCGCCCTTCCTGATTGAAGAGGAAGTACTGGCCGTCGGGCGACCAGTTCGGGGCTTCGAAGTGGGCCTGCCGCCTGTAGACAACCCGCCGGTCGCCCGTCGTAATGTCGACGACTTCAAGGGTGCTCTGCAGCACGGCCCCGTCGTCTGATCCGTCCTGTGCCGCCGCAGTCCCGCTCGCGGCGAACAGCCCGACCAGCAGAAAGATTGCGAATCTCATCTCGATGTGCTTCATCCGTCAACCTCTGAATCCAGGTTCGTATCGCAAGGCGGGACGGCCCGATGGGAGAACGCCGCCGCCGAGGCATCCAATCTAATGAACGCGGGATTCAATTCCCCGATGCACGGGGCGGACCGTTAATTACACCCTCTTGGTCGGAGGGGCCGGCGTCTTCAGGCGGGCCGCCCCCGGACGCACCTTCCTCCTCGGGCGGACCATCTGCGCCCCCACCCCGATCCTCGGCCGATCCATCCCCGGAGGCACCCGGATCGTCCGGCCCTTCGCCCCCCTCGCCCACGTTCTCAGGCGGACCCAGGAGGACCGTCGGGACGTCCATCGCCCGGCGAACGGTCTTCGGACGGCCCGTCCTCGGGTGAGACCTAGTCAGGCGGATCGTCAGCAACGGGCGATCCGCCTGCTCCGCCGCTGCTGCCTTGCGGCAGCCGCTGAATCAGGCTGTCGAGACGATTCGAGCGGCGGCCCATGCGGGTAAGCGAGTCGGCGACCGCCTCGGAGTCATCCTCCATGTCGATCTGAACGGCGCCGCTGCGGCGGTCGGCTATATAGGTATCGCCCTGCCCGCGGGAACCGTTCTGCTCGTCGGCACCAAAGAGAGCGTTCCACGCCGCGGCGAGGCGTTCGCGGATCCACTCGAAAGCCTGCGCGAGGAAGGACGGCTCCTCGTCGTACTCGGGCGGCGGCGGAAACGCGGCGTCCGGCTGTTCCAGCGCCGAGCTGCGCAGCGCCCCGCGCATGAAGTCTCCGGTAATGAGGAGTGCATTGTTGCCACCCTGCCCCCAGTAGCTGCTGCGGAAGGTCACCCGCGGATCGTTGAATCCGACCCAGCTACCGGCCACGAGCTTCGGATGCATAAGGATGAACCACCCGTCGGCGCCGTACTGCGTGGTACCGGTCTTGCCGGCCACGTCCTCGCCAATGCCGAAGGTCGTCCGTATGCGCGTACCCGTTCCGCTGTCGACAACCCCGCGCAGCATGTCCAGAACGCTCCGCGAGACGTCCCGCGAAAGCGCTCGCCGGCCCGACGGCTCGAAGGTCTCCAGAACGCGACCTCTGCGGTCCTCGATGCGCGTGACCATGAGGGGCTCATGGTAGACGCCGTCGGCGGCAAACGTCCCGTAGGCACTCACCATCTCGAGGAGAGACACCTCGCTCGTACCTAGCGCCAGCGACGGCACTGCCCGCAGCTCGCTGCGATTGATCCCCGCCCGGCGAGCCAGACGCGCCACGTCGCCGGCTCCTACGTCGTTGACGAGCTGCGCCGTAATCGTATTCATCGAATACGTGAGGCCGTCCCTCAGCGAGAACTCCCGACCCGTAACCGCATCGCCGGCGTTGGTGGGACGCCAGATTTCGCCGCCCTCCAGGGGAATTTCCACGTCTTGATCCACCAGCTTGTCGTCCGGCCGGTAGCCTTCCTCGAGTGCTCGGGCGTATACGAACGGCTTGAAGGTCGAGCCGGGCTGGCGGCGTGCCCGCGCCACATGGTCGTACTGGTCGTCGCCGAATCCCCGGCTGCCGACCCACGCCCGTACGTAGCCGTTGGCGGGATCGATCGCCACGAGGCCGGCCTGAAGACGCGTCTTTTCACGTCGAAGCGAGTCCATGAACGCCGGCTGCGCCATCAGGCTGTCGAGCATGGCGGCCTCCTCGACGCCGGCTTCGACGCTCATGCGGTAGGCTCGCGTGCCGCGCACGAAAGCGCGCACGACGGCGGAGCGAGACGACCAGAAATGCTCGAAGGGATGCACGCTTCGGCGAAAGCCCAGGTAGGCCGACGCGTTTCGGGAAACGAGGCTTGCGTCGGCCCGGCCCCATTCGACGTCGGCGACCGCCTGCAGGACGTCGCCCTGTCGCCGTACGGCCTGCTCCGCCCCCTGCTGCAGCTCGAGGTCCAGCGTCGTACGGACGACGAGGCTGTCGCGATAGATATTGTAGCCGCGTCGGTCCGCCCAGTCGATCATCCACAGGCGAAGGTGTTCGGTGAAATGAGGCGCCTTGCTCTCCTCATCCTCCTGGCGCTCGAAGCGAAGTCGGATCGGCCCTTCCCTCATCTCCTCGAAGCTGGCCTCCTCGAGATACCCACGTTTGACCATCTGGCTGAGGGCGACGTTGCGCCGGTTCACCGCCCGTTCGGGATGCCTGACCGGATTGTAGTAGTACGTACCCTTCAACATGCCCACAAGGGTCGCCGCCTCCAGGACGTCCAGTTCCGCAGCCGATTTACCAAAATAGGTCCGCGCCGCCATCTCAATGCCATACGCTCCGAAGTAGAAAGGGACCGTATTCAGATAGGCTTCCAGGATCTCCTCCTTCGTATAGGTGATCTCGATCTTGAAGGCTGTGATCATCTCCTTCAGCTTCCTGTTGAGGGAGATGGCCCGCCCGATGCGATCGGGAAACATGTTGCGGGCGAGCTGCTGGGTGATGGTCGATCCGCCCTGACGATAGCCCTGCAACGTCTTCAGCGTGGCGCCGCCGATCCGGATCGGGTCCACGCCGGGATGATGGTAGAACCGATGATCTTCGGTCGCTACGAGCGCGTGAACGGCATGTTCGGATATCTTATCCAGCGGCACCCATTCGCGATTCACCCTTCGGTAGCGGGTCAGAATCTCACCGTCGGCCGACAGGACGACGCTCGGCTGTTCGATCCGGGACTTCTGCAGGGTCCCGATGCCGGGCGTGAAGGGGATCAGAAGGATGGAGTAGACGACGAGTGCGGCGGCGACTCCGAGGCCGGCGACCACCAGTCCGCGAACCGCAGCCAGCAGGCGCACCTTGATGGGCGTCTTCCTGCCGAACATCGTCGCGGCCCAGCGTGACGACGCCTCGGCCCACCGCTTTGCACGAGGTCCGAGACGGCCGGCCGCGGACTCCACGCTCGGGCGCAGGGCCTTCCATCCACGTACGAGTATGTCGTACTGAGATTGCATCGTCGGTTGTACGCCGTCGCTGGGCAGCCGTTCGAAGCAGCGGATCAGCAGATCGGTACGGATGACGTGCCCGAGCGCCTGCCGCTTTCTAACCGGCTCTGGAGTCGGCCGGTCCCAGGGGTGCGGGGCCCGCGAATGTTACGGTCCTGCACGGACGTCCCGGATGGCCGCACGAACGGCCGCCGACCGCGTATCTTATATTGTGATATACGGGCTTGAAACAAATCCGGAGGGGACCATCATGCGGATCTCTGCTACGAAAGTTCAGGCTGCGACACCGCTCATGCTTCTGCTTGCGGCCGCGTGCACCGTCATGCCGGTCTACGGCCAATTCTACGACGGCGGCGACGGGCGCGCCGAGCTCAACGTGACCGCCGGCGTACCGCAAGGCGAGCTGGAGCGACACCTCGACAGGGCAGCGATCGGCTTCAGCGGGTTCGTCGGCGGACCCGTGCCCGGCACGCCGATCGTGCTCGGATCCGAGATCGGGTTCATGAACTATGGAGCCGACGCGCGCCTGCGCGTGCACGAAACGGTGTTCGACGAGGGGGTTGGTTCGGAATTCGCCGTTCCGGTAGAGGCGGTCCATACGAACATATCCAACAACATTCTGATGGGGCATCTGGTCCTGCGCCTCGAGCCCCTCGAAGGCATGTTCCGGCCATACGTGGACGGGCTCGCCGGCGTGAAATATTTCGCCGCGCGGCTGGGCGTCGAATCCGACGTGGTAGTATTTCGCCGCGGCCTCTCCCAGGATGCAACCGTGACCGACTACGCCTTCAGCTACGGCGTGGGCGGCGGGATCGAGCTGATGCTTTACGAGCACGCCTCCCACTGGCGTACCGAGACGGCGGACGTGTCGCTGCACGTCGGCGTCCGGTACCTCTTCGGAACGCGGGCGTCCTACGTGGCCGAGAGCTCCGTCCACGAAGTGGACGGGGAGCTCATCGCCCAACGGGTCAGCTCACGGACGGACCTGATCGTGCCCCAGCTCGGCCTTCGGATCCGACATTAATCTGCGTATTCGCACCGCCCGGCAGATGCCCCCCCAGCATGCTCTATCTGGTTCAGCACGGTAAAGCAGCCTCGAAAGAAGAAAACGCGGAGCGACCGCTGACGGAACGCGGGCGACGAGAGGTCGATCGGGTCGCCGGCGTGGCCGACCGAATCGGCATGGACCCCGATGCCATCATCCATTCGGGTAAGCTCCGCGCCAGGCAGACGGCCGAGCGTCTCGCCGCCGT
>CAZXHQ010000323.1:0-4991 GCA_964640145.1 uncultured Rhodothermales bacterium
TGCACCGGCGGCGCGAGGGGCCTGGGAGACGCCGATCTTCTGCATGCCTACAAGTCGCAGGTAGATCCACGGCTGAACTACGAACAGGCACTCGAGATGGCCTTTCTGATCGTCCACAAAAAGAAGTCGATGAGCGATTTCCAGTGAGTGTAGACCTGCTCCGACGACCCGTCCCGGCGTGCATTTGATGTTGCGGCTGTGCGCCTCGTAACAGCGTGCCTTGCATGGCGCGTCGGTGCCTCTTATCCTCCAGCGCCCTTTTGGTGTCGGCAGCCGTGCGAAGCGGTCCGTTCGTGCTTCCGCCAACATCGCAGCCGTAGAGCGATCTCCGAACCGCACATGTCCGCATCCCCCCGAATGAGACGGCCGATTCTTGCCGTCCTTGCCTTTCTCATATCTGCTGCCGTCGCGACCCAGCTCACGGTAGCAGAGGTCCGTGCGCAGACGGCGACCGTGCGCGGATTCGTAACGGATGATGCGGACGGACAGCCGCTTCAGGGCGTCAACGTGGTCCTCTCCAGTGGCGACGATCTGCTCGGGGCCGTATCTACACCGGACGGGGTCTATCTCATCAGCGGCGTGCCGCCGGGAGAGTACGTTTTGCAAGCCAGCTTCATCGGCTTTGATACCTATTCGGACACCCTGGAGCTGGCGCCCGGTGAATCGCGGCACGTCGACATCGTCATGCGAGAGCAGGAAACGGAGGTCGGTGAGATCGTCGTGGAATCCGAGCGCGAAGCCGGCGCGGCGCGCGTCACCGCGGGGCAGCAGCGGGTGCGCCCGGAAGACATCGAGCTGATCCCCTCTCCGAGCGTCTCCGGAGACCTGGTCAATTATCTGAGCGCCCAGCCCGGGGTCGTATCCATGGGCGACCGTGGCGGACAGATGTTCATTCGCGGCGGCGAGCCGTCGCACAATCTGACGCTGCTGGATGGAATGCCGGTCTATCAGCCGTTTCACCTTCTGGGCTTCTATTCGGCGTTTCCGTCCGACATCATCAACAACGCCGACATCTACGCAGGAGGTTTCGGCGCGCAGTTCTCCGGGCGCCTCTCCTCCGTCATCGACGTCCAGACGCGCAACGGCAACAAGCGCAGGCACGGCGGGGCGTTCACGCTGTCGCCGTTCGTGAACTCCGCCCGCGTGGAAGGACCGCTGGTCCGCAATATTTCCTTCATCGGCTCCGCACGCCTGTCCACCATCGAAGAAGCGGCCTCGAGGTACGTCAACGACGCGCTCCCATACAGCTTTGGGGACGTCTTCGGCAAGGTCCACGTCCCCATCAGCCAGAATCACCAGTCCTCCATCTCCGCACTCCACACCTACGACCGCGGCACGCTGGCCGAGCCGACGCTCTTCAGTACGAACAACGAAGTCAGGTGGAAGAACACAGCCCTGGGCATCCGCCACCTCGTCCTTCCCACCTCCCTGCCGATTCTCGGCGAAGCCATGTTCTCCTTCTCGCGCCTGGATACGGAGTTCGGTCCCCGCGAGGAGCCGAGCCGCTCGGCGCTGGTAGACCACTACAATCTGGCGGTGAACTTCAACAACTTCGGCCGGCGGGTCAAAATGGACTGGGGGTTCTTCCTGCGAAATGTCGAGCTTACGGCCGACCTGGGCGGTGCGTATCAGAACCTGGTAACCAATTACGTGCGCTCCACGAACGCCGGCGCGTTCATCGAACCCACCGTCGCCCTCGGCGTCGGCCTCGAGGTGCGGCCGGGCGTCGTCGGGCAGTTTTTCGGCAACTCGGGGTTCTTCCTCGAACCGCGCCTGCGCGTCATCCTGGCGCGCGGCAATCACGAATGGAGTGCGGCGGCGGGCATGTATCGCCAGAATATCGTCGGCCTGAGCGACCGCCGGGACGCAGCCAACGTCTTCACGGTCTACGCCGAAGCGCCGACCGGTGAGGTGCCCTATGCCCTGCACGGCCTCCTCGGCTACCGCATCACGCCGTTTTCCTGGCTCGAACTCTCCGTCGAAAGCTTCTACAAGCGTCTCGAGAATCTCTTCATCGAGGAGTGGACGGCCTTCCCGCGATTCACCACCCGGTTGCAGCCGGCGTCCGGACGCGTGGCGGGCGTAGATCTTCGGGTGGAAGTGAGGCGATCGAACTTCTATGCCTTCGTGAATTACGGCCTCTCTTCCACGCGCTATGAAGCCAGGCAGGCAAGCCTGCCGGTCTGGTTCGGCACCGACCGGCTTGCGTTCCGGCCGCCCCACGACCGGCGGCACCAGCTGAACATGCTGGTCAGCACGTCCCTCTACGGGTTCGACCTGAGCGCGCGATGGAATCTCGGATCGGGCCTGCCCTACACGCAGGTACGCGGATTCGACGGCTTCATCCTGATGGACGGCGTCGTGGACGTGGAAACGACCGCAGGCTTCCCCCGCGTGATCTACGACGAACCGTACGGAGGCGTGCTTCCGACCTACCACCGGCTCGACGTCACCGTCGGACGGCCGATGTCCTTCGGGTTTGCGGACATGACGGTTCAGGCCGGCGTCGTAAATGCATACGACCGCACCAACCTCTTTGCGCTCGACATCTTCACCCTGCGACGTACGGACCAGCTCCCCCTGGTACCCACGTTCGGCATCGACGTCGAACTGTAATCTCCGCCCTCCATGACCGCGTACCGCAGCATCGTCACCGGCAGCTTCCTTCTGCTTGCGGCGAGCGTATTGATCGGATGTGAAACCGCCGTCGATCCGCTCGTCGGAGAGGAACGTCCATTTACGATCTGGGGCCTGCTGAACGCCGGCGCCGACACGCAGGCGGTGCGCGTGTTTCCGATCGAGGACGAGCCGGGCATCGACCGCCCGAGGGTCATCGACGCAACGGTCTCCACCACGGACCTCACGACCGGCGAGCGGCGAGAGTGGACCCACCGCGCCGTACGATACCCCGGCGGCGACGTGGGTCACGTCTTCTGGGCGGCGTTCCGCGCCCAGAACGGTCATCGGTACCGCCTCGAAGTGACCCGGTCGGACGGCCAGGCTTCGCGCGCCACCGTGACGATGCCCGACGAGATCGACGTGACGATCGAACGGACGGAAACCAGCCCGAAGGTGTTCGCCTACGTCCGGGGCCGGATTCCGAACCTGCTGGGCGTGGAGATGCGCTACGAGGCCACGAACCTGCCGCCGCTGAATGCCTGGCCGCCGGACCGGACCATCCACCCGCCCGTCTTCTTCCCGGTCGAGGTATCCTATCAGGGTGAAGGAGAACGCATCGACGGCGGCTGGCGATTCGACATCGACATGGCGGAGGATTACGAGGTCGTCCGGGATGCGTACCGTCGGAACTGCCTCATCACGGCCGGCGCCCCGGACATCGCCCTTCGCCGCGTCGAGTTTCATTTCATCGCCGCCGACTCCGCATGGAATCCGCCGGGCGGCGCGTTCGATCCCGATCTTCTGGTCGAGCCGGGAGCCTTCTCAAATGTCGAGAACGGCTACGGATTCTTCGGAGCCGGAGAGATCGTGGCCGTCCGATGGACGCCGACGCCGCTCGTCCGCCAACACATCGGATATCGCACCGAGCGCCCCTGTCCGAATCAGCCCAGCCCCGTTCAAGCGTGCATGGAGCCGCCCGTCCCGTGTTTCGAAGAGGATCCGGGCGGTCTTTGGGACATCTATTTCTAAATGAACGACCGGCATGCCGCGATCCGATAGGACCGAACCCGAGATGCACGCTCCTCCCCGATCGTCCGTTCTCACGGCCCTCCTCGCCGCCGCCGTCCTGGCGGGCCTGCTGGGGTGCGAGGCCGGCGTCGACCCCTACGTAGGGGGCGCGCCGCCGTATACGCTCTGGGGCCTCATGAACGCAGGCGCCGACACGCAGGTCGTGCGCGTCTTTACGATAGAACGCCGAACGGGGCTCGACCGGGCCGGCGACATCGACGCGCAGGTCTCCTCCACCGATCTCACCACGGGAGAGCACCGCGAGTGGATCCACCGGGAGACCACTTTCCAGGACGGCCAGGTCGGGCACGTATTCTGGGCCCCGTTCCGAGCCCAACACGACCATGAGTACAGGCTCGAAGTCGCGCGCTCCGACGGGCAGACCTCGACCGCCAGGGTCCAGGTTCCGCCTCCCGTGGAGGTCGAGATAGACACGGAGTCGACCCGGTCACAAATTCCCGTTCTCGTGCGGGGTGAGGTCGGCAACGTCCTCGGTGCGGAGATGCGATACGAGGCGACCAATCTTCCGCCTGCCAGCGTTTTCCCGCCCGGACGCGCCCTGTACCCTCAGGTGTTTCATCCCGTGCACGTATCCTACGACGGAACGGGGCAGCGCGTAGAATTCGGCCTCGAATTCCTCATTAACCTGCAGCGCGACGCCGGAATCGTCCGCAGCGAGTATGAACGGCACTGCCTGGTAACCGACGGGGCGCCCGGGATCGCGCTTCGCCGGGTCGAACTCCGGTTCGTCGCCGCAAGCGACGCCTGGACTCCGCCGGGCGGGAGGTTCGACCCCGAGCTGCTCGTAGAGCCGGGAGCCTTCTCCAACGTGGAGAACGGATACGGCTTCATCGGAGCCGGCAAGACCTTTCGGATTCGGTGGACGCCGGTTCGGCAGGTTCGCGACTTTCTGGGGTATTCCTACGACCGTCCATGCTCGTTCATGGTCTCCGACACGCCGGCGTGCAACGATCCACCGATCCCTTGCTTTGAGGATACCTACGAAAGCATCTGGCAGAATTTCTTCTAGGAGGTCGCTGTGCCCCCTCCCCGTAGGTAGTTGCCCGTCGAACACCGCCGGGAGCGGGAGGTCGGCTTGCTAGCCGCGGATCCGTACCCGGTAGGACCTATCCCGCCGAGCGACGGAATAGATGCCCGCTATCGGCGAACTGGTCCGTCGAGCCCACGACCACCAGGCGATCCCCGCTTTTCACCGTGAAGTCGCCGGACGGCCTTTCGATCATCGTACCGTTGCGCCGCACCGACAACACCGTCAGGCCGTACACCTTTCGAAGCGCCAGCTC
>CAZXHQ010000324.1:0-4989 GCA_964640145.1 uncultured Rhodothermales bacterium
CACACCGCCATGATCGATCTAATCAAGATGGATGCCGACCACGTGTTGGGCGTCCGCATCAAGCAGAACCTTCTGTCGACGGACATCGACCTCGCAATGAACATGCTCCGGAAGAAAATCCGCACGCGGGATCACATCGCGCTCTATGCCGAAATCGAGGACATCTCCGACGTGGAGCCCGGCGTCCTGCTGAAAGAGATTCGCTACAGCCTCGAGCAGGTGAAGAGCCTGGGTCACATCGACCGTGCTGCCGTGGTGACCGAAAACAAGGCACTTCGCGAGAGCAAGGTCATCCACGGAATCTTCTCGAAGGTAAGGTTCTTCTCCACCGCCGAAAAGGACGCGGCCAGGGATTGGGTGTCACAGCCGCTGCCGGCGTGAACCGGACGCACAGCTTCGGTTTCGGCGCCGTGAGCACGCCAAGCTCCACCGACGGCCGCACGGCAGAGCCTCCGGACGAAGCGCGCAGACCGGGGTGTCGGCGATGGCCCGGCACAGCCCCCGTACGTAGTGGACAGGCCCGGATTCAACGAGAGCCGCCCTCCACCACCTCCGGAATCCGAAAGGCCCGGACTTCGCGGTCGGGTCTGCTTATCCCCCAGACGATCCGTTCGTCCGTGCTGCGATCCCATGCGAAGGCCTGACCCGGAAGGCCGATCTCGATCGTGGCCACGTGCTCCAGAACGGGCCCCATGTCGGGGAAGTCAAGGACGTACATCTCTTCACGGTCGTGCCCGGTGACGTACAGCAGACCGTCCGGTCCGACGCCGCCCCCTGACGCGCTGTGGGGAGCCATCCGCTCACGGGCCGATTCCGGTATGATCCAGCCGCCGATCTCCATCCAATCGGAGTTGTACGTCACCACGCGCATGTATCGATGGTCCTTGAACGGCACCCCGCCGTGGCCGTCGTAGTGTGCGAAGCCGGCAATCCAGTCGTCTCCTAGCCGATCGAACCATACGAGCGACCCGTCCGTCAATCCGAGCGAACGGCTCTCCACATGGACCAGCGTCTCTGCATCGAAGATTTCGATCGAGCTCGCCATGGGCAGCTCCGGAAAGTTGGAGTTCGCGCAGAGCAGCCGGCTTTCGTGCTCGTCGACGATGCAGCTGTTGAGGTGTCGAATGGGTCCCGACGGCGGCAGCGACCACTTCGCCGACGCTTGCCCCGTCGCACGGTCGTAGCGACCGATGGCCGAATTGACGATCGCATAGAAAGACTCGGCGACCGCGGCGGCACCCTGACCCGCTTCGGGAGCGGAGAACCGCGCTGTCTCTTCCGCCTCGAGACGGCGCACGTCCTGACCGAGCGCCGGCAGACCAATGAGCATACCGAGGGCGGCGAACAGAAACGGGCGGGAGGACATAAGGAGCAGTCGGGGTGGTGTGATGGCAAACCGTGGCCAGCGAGCGTCTCTGTTCCTACTTTTCAACTATTCGGAAGGATTCTCGTCTGGCACGTTCCCAACGAGCGGCCCGCCGAACTTGCGCATCGCCCCCCAGCGTCGATCTCATTCCGATAGGTACTCAGCCTGCATGGCCGGAGGTCACGGCGGAAGCAGGACCGTGGACCCGCCGGCGCGTACCTTGAACGGACGCACTACCGGGCCGCCCGCACCTTCTCACGCAGCAGCCGCCTCATCCGGTCTTCCACGCCTTCCGCTTCCGCACGCCCCGCCAGGTTCACGTATTCATCGGGATCGGCCTCGTAGTCGTACAGCTCGATGCCGTGGCGCCCTCCATCCCATTCCGTGTACCGATATCTCGGCGTCCGGATCGAGTACCCCAGGATGTCCATCCCTTCCATGTCGCGGTGCACCCATCCGGCCCGGCTCCAGGCCACCGTCAGCGCCGCCTCGCGTAGGCGTGCCGACGGATCGGCGAGCACCGGCTGCAGGCTTACGCCGGCCAGGTGATCCGGCAGCGGGAGGCTGCAGAGTTCCGCCAGCGTCGGGTAGAGATCGATCATCTCCGTCACGGCGCCCGTAGAACGGCCGGCGAACGGCTCTGAGGGCCGCGCGATGATCAGCGGCACGCGTGCCGATCCCTCGAAGAGGTCGCCCTTCTGCCACAACCCGTGGGCGCCGAGATGATACCCGTGGTCGGAGGTAAACACGACGATGGTGTTCTCGGACAGACCGGTCTCTTCGAGCGCGTCCAGGATCCGTCCGACCTGGGCGTCCATGAGCGAGACCGACGCGTAGTAGGCCTGAATGATTTCTCGGCGTTCGGAGCCGGTCAGCTCCAGCTGGTGCGGCCGGTCGGCGAGCGCAGCGAGCGGTATGTCGTCACGGTCGCCCTCGCGTAAGCGCGCCGGCTCGAGATCTTCGCGCGGATACGTCTCGAAGTGGTGGGCCGGCGCCACGTAGGGCGTATGGGGACGATAGAAGCCGACGGCGAGAAAGAAGGGCCTCCCCGTTTGCTGCGGATGATGGGCCCGCAGCAGCTCGATGGCCTCGGTGGCGCCGATGCCGTCGGTATGCTCTTCGTCTCGACTCTCGACGCTCAGCCAGCTCAGCGTCCCGCCGAACTGTCCCGGGACGAGCGAGTGAATCCGGTCTTCGACGGCCTTGTCCACCCCAATCGGGTTGACGACCTGATGCCACGACGCAGGATCGTCCTCACCGCTCGTGCCGATCTGTCCGGGCACGCCGTAATGAAAGATCTTACCTACCCGCGCCGTGAAATAGCCGTGCTCCTTGAACCACTGCGGCAGCGTGGGCGTTTCGGGGAGCCGCTCCCTGAAATCATCCTGGTTGCGCAGCACACCCGTCTGGTCCGGATACAGACCCGTAAGAAAGCTCGCTCGGCTCGGGTTGCAGACCGGATACTGGCTGTACGCCCGATCGAAACGCACCCCACGCGCGGCCAGACGGTCTATGTTCGGACTCCGCACGAGCGGATGCCCGTACGCGCCCAGGTCGTTGTTGAGGTCGTCGGCGACGATGAACAGTACGTTCGGCCGGTCCGTCTGCGCCGCCGCCGTTGAAGAGAGCAGGGTGACGGCGAGGAGGAGCAGCAAGGACAGGCGCATGAACGTCCGAACGACGCCGGTCTCGTCGATGCCCACGACGGGCGCCGAGGTGAGGGCTCTCCAGTCGAAAGGCGGGTATGCAGCCGAAGCGTCCACGTCAATCGAACCGGACAACGAAAAGTAGAGAGGCAACGAGTGGTCGAGGGGGTAATTCGCGAACGAAGCATCACGTTCTACGTCCGGCCCTCGACGAGGAGTTCCGCACGAGAACGCCCGGATGGAATGAGAAGAGCTTGTAGCAAGCCGGCAGACGTGCGAACACGCGGGCGGATGGGACGATTGGACTACGTACCCACGATCGCGCAACCTGATCAGGATCTCGTCTACTCATGGCCAACGCATTTTCCGCTCGATGCGGCGCATTCGATTCCGGAGAGCCCATCCCCGACAAGTACACCTGTGAAGGAGCAAACGTATCCCCGCCGTTCACGCTCCAGAACATTCCTGAGGATGCGGAGAGCGTCGTCGTCATCGCGGACGACCCCGACGCACCGAGCAAGACGTTCGTCCACTGGGTCCTCTTTAACGTTCCGCCGGGCGCGACGACGCTGGCGGAAGACCTCGACGTGCCTGCCGACTTCCAGAGCGGTGACGTCCTTCCGCTCGAGGGCGTGAACGACTTCGGAGATCTCGGGTACGGCGGACCGTGCCCGCCCCCGGGATCCCCGCACCACTATCACTTTCGCTTCTACGCGCTCGATACGAAGCTCGACCTCGAAGAAGGGGCGACGAAGAAGCAGGTGACGCAGGCGATGGACAGGCACGTGGTCGCCGAATCAAACATCGTCGGCACCTACGAGCGCTGAAGCGTTTCGTCCCGGCACCTCGCACTCACGTCGACCCGAGGTGAACCACCGCACCTCGCTCGGCAGCGGCGTAACAGGCCTCCACGACGCGGAGCGTCTTCAGATAGTCTTCTCCGGTGCTCTCGAACGCCTCTCCCTTGAGCGTCGCATCGACGAAGTGGCGCTGAAGACGGTAGACGCTGTCGCCGGCGAATCCCCGATCCAGGTGCTGGTAGGAATGATCGTAGGCCGGTTCCCCCAACGGCTTGATCGTGAGGCGACCGTCCGTGTGCAGCCGGGCGTGCCCCCGGGTCCCATCCACCCGCATCGTACCGAACGTATAGCGCGGGTCGTCATCCGTTTCCGATTCGTTGTAGCGGTTACCGTCGTATACGGCCGTGGCGCCGCTTTCAAATTCGAAGACGACGATGCCGGCGTCTTCGCCGCGGATGACGGGGTTCAACCGGCGCAGCCTGGCATAGACCGATGTGATCTCGCCAAGTAAGAACCGGAACGTATCGACGAAGTGAACCCCTGTCTCGAACATCAGCAGGCGCGGATAGTCGCGGAAGTACGGCTGCCGGGAGACGTAGGCGTCCTCACCCCAGCCGTCCCCCGTTCGCATGCGGAAATACAGGGCGGTGACGTCCCCGAGCGTACCGCCTTCCTGCAACTTCTTCATCTCTCGATACCATGGCTGCCATCGCCAGTTCTCGTGAACCATGAAGCGAACACCGGCCTGCCTCATCGTCGCGACGAGGGCCTCCGCCTCGCTGTACGTGGGCGCAAGCGGCTTCTGGCAGATGACGTCGAGCCCGTGCGACGCCGCCTCTTCACACAGCTCCAGGTGAGTCGGGGGCGGGGTGATGACATCCACAAAATCCGGCTGCTCCTCATCGAGCATCGTGCGATAATCCGTGTACCACCGCTCGATGTCGAAGCGCTCGGCCGTCCGGCGGGCTTTCTCCTCATCCAGATCGGCAACCGCGGCGACGGTCACCTCAGGAATCCGAGTCCACGCCTCGTAGTGAATCTGGCTGAAGTAGCCTGCGCCGACGCCTACCGCGCGCAACCGTTCGATCGATGGGAACGTGCCGCGCGTCAACGGGGATCGCGGGGCGGGGTTGCGGCGTGGACTATCTCTTAACATTCTATACGTGCGGGCTTAGCT
>CAZXHQ010000325.1:0-4989 GCA_964640145.1 uncultured Rhodothermales bacterium
CCGGTCGTCTTGACGTGGTCCGCATCGCACCCCCAGCCGGCACGGTGGTCCGTCTCCAGGACCGCCCACGTCGCATCGTCCATGACTTCCTGCGGGTTTCGTCCGGCGCGTTCCATCTCTCGGATAGACTGCTGCGCCAGGACGGGAAACATGTCGCTCTTCCTCGCAGCGGAGAGGTGTCCCGGCGTGGCGATGCCCAGCCGATCGCCGAACCCGAACGACTTGCGCTTGCCCACGAGCTCCGGAGCCGTCCAGGGCAGCGCGCGACGAATGGCATCGGCGTTCGGTGCGTCGAGCGGACAGAGGTGAGCTCCGTCGACGTTCTGCCCGTGAAAATCCTCCGGCAGGTCGCCGGCGACGCGCAGCACGCGTTCGGTTCCTTTTCCTTCGATGGTGAACTTGTTCGGTGTCGACATGCTCAGGGTCTAGATGGATTGTGGATGGCCGGTCGCCGAAATCCGCTTCCGGCGACAGATAGAGTGTAACGGCGCCTCCGGCGAACGCTATGATGTATGATACCAGTTTCCGGCTAATTCCGGCCGGCTGGTTCGATCGTGCCACGGCGTGCCGTACAGCTCGCACACGGCGGTCAGGGCGAGCATCCTCGACCTGGCTGTCGTACGCATGAATTCATTCAGCGCCTCGCCTCGTAGGGGCATCCCTTCCGCCCATACGGCCCGGCCGACCATCACGCCGCTGGCGCCCGCTCGGCAGGCGGCGGCCGTCTGTTTGAGGAACAGATCGAACGAGACGCCGGCGCTCAGGAGGGTCCAGGGTACCGTGCACGCAGCGTCAAGCTCGGCGAGGACGGACGCCCACATCCCTTCGCCGGAAGACGGCGTCAGCGGGAACTGAACCTTAAGCACGTCGACGCCTCGCCGCGAGAAGTGCCGGGTCGTCTCGATGATCGCCTGCGCGCGCTCCGCGTCCGTCATCGGGACCTCCGGATCGAGCGAATACACGATGGGCTCCAGAAAAAAAGGGATGGCGTGCCGCCGGCACCGGTCGACGATACGGTCGACGAGCTCGGACTGGCCGGCAGCGTTCGCCGCCTCGGGGTGATAATACAGGAGCAGCTTCGCGCCGCTGCATCCCGACCGCTTGATCTTATCGACGTCCCAGTCCTCGATCATCACCGTCCGGCGTCGGCTCGGATGGATGGTATAGTCGGTCACTTCGAGCGGAGCCAGAAGGCCGAAGTCGGCCGGCACGCCGCTTCTGACGAGCGCGGGGAAGCCGTAGGTGGGGTCGGTCAGCACTGCACTGCCCGCGCCGGAGAGATGGCGGATCGCCGCCGTCTTGAAGGCGATCACGTCCTCGGCCTCGACGTTTCGTCCGCGCGCCTCCGACATGGCTTCGACGAGGTTGTCGCGATGGTCGACCGCCACGACGGTAAACACACCGCCGGGCGTCGCGCACTGGCTGAGGTGATGGTCGACGGCGAAGTGATGCATGCTCACAGCCCACCCTGCGTTTCGATCAACGCCTGTACCTCTTTCTGCGTGGGCATGTCGTTCGCGCAGGCGTGGCGGGTCACGATGATCGCGCCCGTCGCGTTCCCGAAGCGCGCGCACTTCTGCCAGTCCCAGCCGTTCAGGTAGCCGTACGTGAAGCCGGCGGCCCATGCGTCGCCCGCGCCCAGAACGTTCAGCACGTCGACCGAGAACGGTTTCGCGCGGTGCACGGAGCCGTCCTTCGTATGGATCTCGGAGCCGTCCTGGCCACGCTTCACGGCGACGGCCCTGCGGACCTTCTCCAGGAGGACCGGCACGGCCTCGTCGACGGTGGGCTTGTCGGCTGCGCCCGTGACCTCGTCCTCGGTGCCGATGGCGATGTCGACGAGAGAGAGCGCGCCGCGCATGTTCACGCCGAAGGTGCGCAGGTCCTTCCAGAGCGTGGCCCGCATGTCGATGTCGAGAATGACGTCGGCTCCGGCCTCACGGGCACGCTCCATCGCGGTCAGCGCCGTGCTCCGCGCCGGCTCGGCGCTGAACCGGGAGCCTGCGACGAAGAGCACGCGTGCATCCTGGAAAGATATCCGTGCGATGTCGTCCAGCGTCATGTGGATGTCCGCCGGATCGGGTCGGTAGTAGACGAGTGGGAAGGTGTCGGGCGGAAGGATGCTCAGGAAGGCGAGTCCGGTCAGGTGCTCCTCGTCTCGCGCGACGAACTGCGTATCGACGCCTTCCTCTTCGAGGAAATCCACGAGCCCGTCGCTGAGTCCGTCGACGCCGATGCGGCTGGCCATGGCGACGCGCAGTCCGAGCCGAGACGTTCCCACCGCCAGGTTCGCCGGACAGCCCCCCGCATACACGCTGAAGTGCTTGACTTTCGAAAGCTCGACGCCGACCTCGTCGGCGTACAGGTCGATTGCCAGCCGTCCTAGGCTGATGACGTCGTACGTACGTTCAGGCATTCGTATGATAAATGGGTGATGTGGTGCCGAGTAAGAGAGATGCCACCGGAGCGGGCGGCCGAGAAATTTCGCAGATCAAGGCGCACGACAAGCGGCGAACGAGACGTACTGGAAGTACGTCGCAGTAAGAACGCGCGGAGTGCAACGCAGAGATGCGGAATTTATCAACGCCTGGCTAAAACTGGCGGGTCCACTCCCTGGGCCACCGCTCGACGACCACCTTCGTCTGCGTATAGAATTCGACGCCGTGGTGCGACTGGGCGTGCAGGTCACCGAAGAAACTTTCGTTCCACCCGCTGAACGGGAAGAATGCCATGGGGGCCGCAACGCCGATGTTGATGCCGATATTGCCGGCGTCCACCTCGTTACGGAATTGCCGAGCGTGTGCGCCGCCGCTCGTGAAGATGCAGGCCATGTTGCCGTACGTGCGATCGTTGACGAGCTCGATCGCTTCGTCGATCGTCTCGGCGTGCATGAGGCTCAGCACGGGACCGAAGATCTCGGTGCGCGCGATCTCGCCGCGCGGCGGCACGTCGGCCAGGATGGAAGGAAAGAGGAAGTAACCGTCCTCGTAGCCCTGGACCGTACGCCGCCGTCCGTCTACGACGAGCCGGGCGCCTTCCTGCTCGCCCTTGTCGATCAGCGATTCGATGCGCTCTTTGCTCTGCTTCGTGATGACGGGCCCCATCTGGACGCCTTCGTCGAGTCCGTAGCCCACGCTGCGGGAGGAGGCGGCTTCCGAGATGCTCTCGGTAAAGGCGTCCTTCGCCTCGCCGACGGTCACGGCGACGGAGGCGGCCAGGCATCGCTGCCCGGCGCACCCGAAGGCCGAGTCCGCCATGATGCGCGTCGTCGTCTCCAGGTCTGCGTCCGGCATGACGACGACGGGATTTTTCGCTCCGCCCTGACACTGCGCGCGCTTGCCGTTCGCGGAGGCGCGCTCGTAGATGTAGCGGGCGACGGGCGTTGAGCCGACGAAGCTGACCGCGCGCACGAGAGCATGGTCGAGCAGAGCATCCACGGTGTCTTTTCCGCCGTTGACGAGCTGGAGCACGCCCGGCGGGAAGTCCGCCGCATCGATCAGCTCGAAGAGCTTCGCCGTCGTCATGGGAACGCGCTCGCTCGGCTTGAGGATGAAGCAGTTCCCCGTGGCGACCGCGTAGGGTAGAAACCAGAGCGGGATCATGCCCGGGAAGTTGAAGGGCGTGATGGCCGTTACCACGCCGAGAGGCTGGCGAATCATGTGCTCGTCGATGCCGCGGGCGATGTCTTCGTTGTTGGTGCCCTGCATCAGCACGGGCGTGCCGATGGCGACCTCCACGTTCTCGATGCCGCGTCGCAGCTCTCCCACGCTCTCCTTGTACGTCTTGCCGCACTCGTTGGTGAGGGTCCGCGCCAGCTCGTCGAGGTGCTCCTCCAGCAGATTCTTAAGCTTGAACAGATACTGGATGCGGTCGGTGACGGGCACGCGCCGCCAGTCCTGAAACGCCTCGTGCGCGGCCCGGACGGCCTCATCAACCTCCTCGCCGGGGGAGAGCGGCACGCGTCCGAGCGGCCGCCCCAGCGCCGGGTTGATGACGTCGATCATCTGATCCTCCGCATTCAGCCGCCACCGGCCGTTGATGTAGTTGTGGATAGTTTCAGATTGAACCTGTGTCATCGGTCTTACTGGTAACTCCGTTCGCAATGCTGTCGGACCTGCCGCCGGGCCGGCGCACCGAATTGGCCGTCGCGTACGAGCGGCGGTCTGCTTCGCTGACAAGGTAATGGTTTTCCACCGCCTGTTTAACGCCCGATCGCCGGCACCGGGTTCAAAAGACGGCCTGATTGTGGATTATCGGCGAAGATAGTCGGCCGAGAGGGTCGTCTGGCGGACGAACCCTCGTCTTGCAATTCGCGACGCAATTTGCCATTCTTGTACCTCCTCGCTTGAGTCCGCGTATGACAACGAGAGCGATGCCGGGCGTGCGACATGCGGCTCATCTGGAGGTTTTTTCGTTTTGTAATGGGGTACGATGACCGGCTCCCGAGCCGACCGAGGTGTTTGACCATGCAAGCTGTGATGAAAGTTGCGCGCGGCGTCGGCAATATCGAGCTGCGCGACATCGACGAGCCCCGCCCGGGTCCGGGACAGGTAAAGATCCGGGTGCAGGCCGCCGGCATTTGCGGCACCGATCTCCATATATATAAGGACGAGTTCAAATCCTGGCCGCCCGTCGTGCTCGGGCATGAGGTTTCGGGCGAGGTCGTCGAGATAGGAGAGGGCGTGGCGGGCGTGCAGGAAGGCTCGCGCGTGACGACCGAAACCTATTTCTCGACCTGCGGCGTCTGCCGCTACTGCCGGACCGGCCACAGCAATCTCTGTCTCAACCGCCGCTCGATCGGATCGGCGGTCAACGGCGGATTTACGAGATATGTGGTCGTGCCCGCCGCGAATCTTCACCGCCTGCCCGAGACTGTCGACTTCGAATCCGGTGCGCTCACCGAACCGCTGGCCTGCGTGGTGCACGGCGTATCGAGCACGCCGACCGTGGCGCCGGGCGACGTCGCCGTCGTGGCGGGTCCCGGAGCGA
>CAZXHQ010000326.1:0-4987 GCA_964640145.1 uncultured Rhodothermales bacterium
ATCCTCCGGAGACGCGTCGATGACGGCGACGAAAAATGAGCCGTCCGGGAGCGCCCGCTCGAGATGCGCGTTCGAAAACGGTCGATACGCCGACCATCCACCAGAAATTTCCGGTCGGCTGCAGGGGACACATCTATGGAGATCATCGTACGAATGCACTCTGTTCGGAGGCCCATCGGATCCAGCGCCAGTATGACACCAGCGAAATGGTCGACCACGATCGCAGCCGTGCTGATGTTTCTGTGGCTCGCTCCGATGCACGTATCGCACGCGCAGCGCGCCTCGTCGGAAGCGGATTTCGAGCTGGAGAATGGGGACCGCGTCGTGCTTCTCGGCAATACGTTCATCGAAGCCGCACAGGACCATGGCTACGTCGAGCTGGCCCTCACCACGAGGTGGCCCGACCGCAGCGTCACCTTTCGGAATGTCGGGTGGTCGGGTGATACGGTCTTCGGGGACGCGCGCGTACACTACACGAATCCCCCTGGTCCCTACGAGCGCCTGATCAACGAAGTGTCCGCGCCCGGCCCAACCGTACTGATCGTGGGCTACGGATCGAACGTGCCGTTCGAGGGCGACGGCGCCCTGAGCCGCTTCGAGGAAGGACTGAACCGGCTGCTCAGCGATCTCGAGAGCGAGACGGACGCTCGGGTGATCCTGATGTCGCCGCCTCCCCAGGAGGCCGACAGGTCGCCCGCTCCGGACGAGGTGGTCCGCCGTACGAACGCATCCCTGCAGCAGGTCTCGGACGTCGTCGCTCGAGTAGCGCGCACGCGAGGCCACCGGTTCGTCGACGTCTTCTCGGGCCTGCAGAAGCTCGAGCAGGAGACGTCCGCACCGATCACCAGCGACGGCGTTCTCCTGAATGCCGCGGGTTACTACCACGTAGCCCGGATCGTCGAGGAAGCCCTGGGGCTTCCGCCGCGCGGATGGACGGCCACGCTGAATCTACACACGGGCCGGCACACGGCCGAGTCGGCACGCGTCGCCAGCGTCGACGTCCGCGAGGATGCGGCCACCGTCAGCCTCCGCCCCGACTACGTACCCCTCGCCCGCCCGACCGTCCTGTCCGACGAGCCGGTACCGGCGGCCTACAGCCGGCGGCTTACGATCGAGGGGCTTCAGGGCGGGATGCACGCGCTTACTTCCGGTGAACACCGGCTCGCCATCGCAACAACGGAGGAATGGGCAGAGGGCGTGAGGCTCGGCGCCGGTCCGGATGACGCCCGGTCGGAGCGACTACGCCGCCTCATCGTGGAGAAAAACCGCCTCTATTTTCATCAGTACCGGCCGCAGAACGCAACGTATCTCGTCGGCTTTCGCGCGTACGAGCAGGGCCAGAACGCCAAAGAACTGAACCATTTCAGCCCGCTCATCGATGAAAAAGAGCTCGAAATCGGGCGCCTACGCGAGCCGGCGCCGCTGACGTTCAAGCTTGAACCGACTGCGAACCCATGAAACATATCCGCCCGATCCTTCTCGCGGCTGCCATCCTGCTTCACGGCTTTTCGGCTTCCGGGCAGGACGTACAGGACGTACCCGATCCCGATCCGGAGTACGAGCTGGAGCAGCTGAACGTAGCCGAGGGGTACGAGGTCAACCTCTTTGCGTCGGAGCCCATGATCGCCAAGCCCGTGGCCATGGCCTGGGACGAGCGAGGCCGGCTCTGGGTGGTAGGTACCACGTCGTATCCGCAGATCGTGCCGGGGCAGATCGCCAACGACAAAGTCATCGTGCTCGAGGACACCGACGGAGACGGACGGGCCGATAAGTCGACGGTGTTCGCCGACGGCCTTCACATGCCTACAGGCGTCGCGCCCGGCGACGGGGGCGTGTACGTGGGGAACTCGACGGAGCTGCTTCATCTCAAGGATACGGACGGTGACGGCGAGGCCGACGAGCGGCGGGTCGTCTTCCGGGGCTTCGGACAGGACGACACGCACCATCTGATCAACACGTTCAGGTGGGGGCCCGGCGGGCAGCTCTACATCAATCAGGGCATCTATACCTACAGCAACGTCGAGACGCCGTGGGGACCGCGTCGGCTTCACGGGGCCGGCATCTGGAGGGCCGAACCCGAACAGCTCCGGCTGGAGGTCTTCACGCGCGGCATGTGGAATCCCTGGGGCCACGCATTCGACGAATGGGGTCAGTCGTTCGCGACCGACGGCGCCGGCGGAGAGGGGATCAACTATGCCTTTCCGGGCGCGCAGTTCGTCGCCGCCGTGGGTGCGGAGCGGACGATCGAGGGCCTCAACCCGGGACATCCGAAGTATGCCGGGCTCGAGATTCTCTCCGGCCGGCATCTGCCGGACTCCCTTCAGGGGCACCTCCTCACGAACGACTTCCGGGCGAACCGCGTCAACCGCTTCGTCGTCACCGGGGCGGGCAGCGGCTATCGGTCGGAGGAGGCAGGTCCGCTCTTGTGGACGCAGCACGTGGCGTTTCGTCCGGTCGACGTTCAGATGGGCCCCGACGGCGCGATCTATCTCGCCGACTGGTACAACCCCATCATTCAGCACGGCGAGATCGATTTTCGCGATCCGCGCCGCGATCACAAGCATGGCCGCATCTGGCGTATCACGGCCAGGGACCGCCCCCTGGTCGAGCCGCCGAATCTGGCAGGCGCGGCGACCGTGGAGCTTCTCGATGCGTTGAGGCTGCCGGAAGCGTGGACGCGCCGGCAGGCGCGGCGCTTGCTCAGGGAGCGAGGCGCCGACGACGTCTCGCCGGCGCTGACCGACTGGGCGAATGCGCTGAATCCCGCAGACGAAGACCACGATCGGCTTCTGCTCGAGGCACTCTGGGTGAGTCAGTCGGTCGGCATCGTGGATTCGGGCCTTCTTCGCAGGGTGCTGCACGCGCAGGAGCCCCGCGCCCGGGCGGCGGCCGTCCGTGTGCTGTACCACTGGAACGACCTCGTCGACGGCGCCGACGAGATGCTGGCGCGCGCGGTCAGCGACGAGCACCCGCGCGTCCGCCTGGAGGCGGTGACGGCCCTGCGCGAGCGACGAAGTGCGGAGGCGGCGCGCACCGCGCTGGACGTCCTCGATGCGCCCATGGATCGCTTTCTCGATTATGCGCTCTGGAAGACGACGCGTGATCTCGAGCCGTTCTGGCTGGACCGGCTGAAGGCATCGCCCGGTTATTTCGAATCCGACAGGAAGCTGGCCTACGCCCTCAAGACGTCGAACGACCCGTACACCGTCGAGCGGCTGACGGGCATGCTCGATGCCGGAGAGGTGCCTGCGGAGTACCATCCGGACGTGTTGGATGCCGTGGCCGACTACGGCTCTCCGCAGGAGCTCCAGATCATCTTCGAGCAGGCTCTTGTAATGGAGGACGAGGTGGCGCCGCGTCTGGCAGCTCTCGAACGCGCCGCGCAGCACAGCGGCGCTCGTGCCGACGACCTCGAACCCGGGTCGGGCAGAACGGATGAAGACGGCGAGGACCAGGGCCGGCGACCCGTCGAGGGCCTCGAACGCATCGAGCGCCTGATTACCGACGAGGACGATGAGGTTGCCGCCTCGGCCGTGCGCCTGGCCGGGTACTGGGATCTAACGGACCTGCGGAGTGATCTCGTCGAGATGGCGGAAGGTGCCGGAACGTCAAGCGCCCTACGTGAGGCGACCGTCGAGGCGCTCGCCGCGATGGGCGACGCGACGAGCGTGCAGGCCGTGGTGGACATGACCCGCCCGGACCGGCCGCTCGAGCTGCGCCTGATCGCGGCTGCGACCCTGCCGGAAGTCGATCTGGAGAAGGCGGCAGAAACGGCCGCGGCGATGTTCGGTGAGCTGCCGGACGATGCCGATCCATCCGGCGTCTTCAGGTCGCTGTTCTCGCATGAAGACGGTCCGCAAGCCCTGGCCGATGCCTTGGAAAACGCGGAGATGCCGCCCGCTGTGGCACGCGCCGGGCTCGAGGTTATGCGCTCGAGGGGATGGCGCTGGATTTCTTCAAACGAGTATGCCCCGATCGTCCAGACGGCCCTCGAGGAGATCGGCGGCCCGCTTCCGCCGCCGCGCGTTCCTCAAGATCCGTCGCCGGGACAGATCGACCGAATGGAGCTGGACGTCAAGGCACAGGGTAACGCCGTTCGAGGAGAGCGGATCTATCGGCGAAGCGAGCTGGCGTGTCAGACTTGCCACGCCATCGGCGGGGCGGGCGGACGGGCGGGTCCGGACCTCAGCAGCCTCGGCGCCAGCGCTCCCGTCGACTATATTATCGAGGCGGTGCTGATGCCGGACAATTCGGTGAAGGACGGCTACAGCCTGATGAACGTCACGAAGACGGACGGCTCGGTGGTGTCGGGCATGCCCTTGCGCGAGACCGGAGACGAAATCGTGCTCCGAAATCTGGCGGATGAGGAGGTCTCCATCCCCATGAATCAGGTGCAGGAGCGCGCCATCGTACCGGGCTCACTCATGCCGGCCGGGTTGACGGCCCAGCTCGAGGAAGACGAGTTTCTGGATCTCATCCGGTTCATGTCCGAGCTCGGAGCAACGGAGGAATTCACGCCGGAGTCCGGATGGGTACGCCGGTGGCGTGCCGCCGCCGGTACGGAGGCGGCACGTACCGCCCTCGGAGAGCACGGGTTAAGCGCCTTTGCCGCCGAGAACAGTGATCGATTGTCCTGGCAGCCCCGCTACAGCACGGTATCGGGCGCCCTGCCGCTCGACGATCTGCCGGTGGTCGAGGGCTCCAACGGTCCGTCGGTCAGCGCCGCACGATTCGAGATCGAAGTCGAGCGCGCGGGAGAGGCGGACCTCGAACTGAGCGGCGTCGAAGGCCTCACGATCTGGGTCGAATCTCGGGAGGTCACGCCGCTGCGGGAGACCGTGACGCTCGACCTTTCCGAAGGGACGCACCAGCTGACGGTGGTGGTGGACCGCGACGCTCGAGAGGAGCCGCTCGCCATCCGCATTCTCGACGGCTCGTCGGCTCAGGTGCAGCCGGTGCTCGGGAAGTAGCACCGCCGTCACAGGCT
>CAZXHQ010000327.1:0-4983 GCA_964640145.1 uncultured Rhodothermales bacterium
CCTCCTCGGGCAACCATCCGAGCGCTCTCGCGGCGGACTCGTTCAGCACGTAGCCTCGTGTGAGGTCCGCCGGAAACGAATCGGAAAAGCCGCGTCCTGCAGCGACCGGGATGCCCAGCGTTTCGATAAAATCCACATCGACGACCGCCGGCTTCAAAGACACGATTTCTCGTTCCGTACGGGCCTCCGGTGAAATGTCGCCGGGACTGTGGCTGAGCGTGACCCCGAACGTGCTGGGCAGCCCATCCGCCACGGAGGCGCGGAGTACGCCCGCGTCAGACAGCACCAACTGCTTGAACGATTCGCGGGCAGGTTCGGCGAAGCTGCCGGGCAGATTCACCACGACGACCTGCTCACCGTCGAATCCGAGGTCCTTGTTCTGGACGTAGTGGAGCTGCTTGTAGATAATGGCCGTCCCGAAGATGAGGACGACCGAGATCGTGAACTGGCACAAGACCAGTCCCTTGCGGAGCAGGCCCCCGCTGCTCGATGTAGCCGTCATGCCGGCCCCGCGCAGCACCGCCGTCGGCCGATGGCGAGACAGCACGAAGGCCGGATAGGCGCCGGCAGCCACCGCGACGAGCACGACGAAGGCGCAGAGCAGAGCCAGGGCAAACGCGACGTCGCCGCTGCCCAGGACCAGATTTTTTTCGAATAAGCGGTTGAAGGCCGGCAGTGCGAGGGCCGTCAGGAGCAGCGCCACCGCCAGGGCGGCAAGGCTCAGCAGCATGGACTCGCCCAGAAATTGCCGGACCAGCTGTCCGTACCGGGCGCCCAACGCCTTACGCATTCCCACCTCCCGGGCCCGCTGCGTAGCCTGAACCGTCGCCAGGTTCACGTAGTTGGCGGCGGCAATGAGGAGAACGAAGACAGCCGCCGATCCGAAAATGTACAGATACCTGTACTGGCCCTTGAATCCTTCCGCCGGGCCGTACAGGCCGGACAGGTAGACCGTGGTCAACGGCCGGAATTTGAAGGCGGTAGGGTCCCGATCGCTAAGGGTGCCCCGAAAATGCTGCTCGAGGGCATCGGCCAGCCTCGCATCCAGCGCGTCGGCATGGACCGGCCGTGCCGCAAGCGCATAGGTTCGAAATCTGTACGCCCCCCACGAATCCTCGCGAAGATAGTCGTCGCCGAGCAGGTCCAGTGGGGCGACGACCTCGAAGCCGATCGTCGAGTTCGGCGGCACGTCGCGCACGACGGCCTGGACGGTGAGGATCTGCTCGTCGCCGTAGCGCGGAATCCGGATCGTCCGGCCGATGGGGTTATCATCGCCAAAGAACGTGCGCGCCGTCGACTCGGTCAAAATCGCGCCGTCCGGGGTATCCAGCGCCAAAACAGCATCGCCCGCGATCGTCGGAAACGTAAACGTCCGGAAGAACGACGGCACGGTCAGCAGCACCGATCTTTCGCTACGCAGCTGCTCGTCACCGCCGATTACGTCGGTTATGCTCGAGAACGACGTGGCTACGGCGTGCTCGATGTCGGGGAGGGCCGCCTCCATGAACGGCGCGAGCGGATAGGGCGTCGATAGGCTGGAACCCCAGGCCGACCCTTCATGCGAGATCATAAAGAGGCGATCCGCATGCTCGTGGAAGCGGTCGAAGGACAGCTCGTCCTTCACGTACAACCCGATGAGGACGCAGCAAGCCATTCCGACCGCCAGCCCCGCCACGTTGATGAAGGTATAACCGGGCTGCCGTCTGAGGCGACGGAGGGCGAGCGTGAGGTGGTTCTTAAGCATAACGCTGGTAGATCGGGATATTGTGTGTGCCCTCTCGCGGCCCCACGGTCGTAGCTGAACCCGTCCTGAACGTCACCAGACAGCGCGAAATACCCGCCGTTAGACCCTCGGCATTCAGTATGGTTTACCCGAGATGCTTGCGCAGATTATGAAGAGAAATCATCAGGTCGCTCTTTAGCATCCATCGTGTGGAGGAGGTGGCGTCAGGCGCTATAAAGTTACCTCCCAATAACCATACCCATCGTGACGCTGCCGACGACAGCGAGCATTTTCGTGGCTATGAGGCACGCGGTGTTCAGCTACGAACATGTGGCGTTCGTCCTCGAACACCGGGCGATCGGCAGAATACCGCCCCACGGCATTACGGGGCGCAAGCGCACCTTACCGCGGGCGCGAAGGATAACGTCGACGATCATTGCGAATGTGTACGAGCGTTTGTTCGAAACCTTCCCGATCAAGAAATCGGATACGGAGCTCGCGGCGCTCGATCTCGTATCCGACGGCGCCGTTGAGAGCGCTTCCGTAGCCCAGATACGGCGGCGGCGTTCCGCAGGCCGACTCTGTACAGCTGATGCTGATGGTCAATGACGATCCGGAATCCTCATACTGCCCGCTGCAGTCGTTGCACGCATTCTGCGCCGAAACGCCGCCGTCGTCCGTAAAGGCGACCTGATACGTCCAATCCGCGTTGGGTCGCAGAATCACTTGGCCGTCGGCGTCCTCAATAGCCTCCAGATTCCACACGCCACCGGCGAGCGGCAGGTCGCTGACGAGAAGCGTACAGCCACTGGCGAGCAGGCACATCGACAGTAGAAGGAAGAGCGGGAACAAGAGTCGTCGCTCGTTCACGGGTCGTTTCCGTCCGGTTGGATGCAATACGTTCAAGAGAACATCAAGATATCCTACCGCGACGCCGGACCACCACCTCGAACGCCCGCAGCCGCTACGCTACCACCCTGACGTCGCCGGTAGGCCGTCGTAGCGTCTATCACTGATTTCCAGCGCGCGCGTTCTTCGGTAAATGTATGCAGGACGTTCGGCTAAAAAATGCAGGTGCATCTGGCAGGCTTTCCCGGGCCCACACCGCGGCGCAACGCGCCGGCTACTCGAAAGACAAAGGGAGCGTCGCCCCGATTCCATACGGCGCATCTTCGATCGTGCAGCGTTCGTGGGTGCTGGCGCTGCTGCGAACTGCGGTCGTGTGGAATATCCCCATCGCATGCAATCGCGCCTCGGCGGATTTTGTCATCACGTCCGAGCTGATCACGAGTCCGTATCGGGCCGGTCGGCCGGATTACGAGGCGTATTTGTCTCGTCGCCTCGAAACAAAGCGAATAGCAGAAGTCGACACGGAAGGCGATAGCCGTCGATAGAACGGCTGCAGCAGCTCAGACGTCGGAGACGCGCGCATACGAAGCCGGCTCCGCGGCGTGCCTCCTACACCGGCACGATCAACACGGCCAGATACGCCAGAAAAGCCAGCGAAACCGGCCGGATAAATCCCTCGGCGCCCTCGGCCGTGGGACTTGTGGTGAACCGAGCCGCCGCGCCCGCCAGCAGCATCCAGAAGAAGCCCATGGCGGCCCAGGCGGGCGCGGAGATGCTGAAGTCGGCGGCGGCCAGCAGAGCGGCGGCCGGCACGTGCAGCAGCACCGCCAGCCAGGCGGCGGCCCGATGCCCTATAGCGCGCGAGTACGTGTCGACGCCCTCCATCTCCCGCTCCGGCATCCGGATCTTCCGTGCGACCTCGAGTGAAAAGAAGAGCACATTCAGTGCCAGCGCCGCCAGCGTGACGTCCAGATCGCGCCACGTCTCCGGCCGGCCGGATAGGAGTCCGAAGCCGAGAAAGCAGAGGTGAATGGAGAGGAAGACGACGACATTGTGACTCACGGCGTATGCGAACACGTGCTGCTTCAGCCACGCGCCCACGAAAAACTCGTTCAACATCAGGAAGGAGTACGTGAGCATCACGACGACCGTAACGAGCATTGCCGGACCAAACCACCAGCCGGCAGCGATCAGGAAAAGCACGCAGATCGCACCGACGCAGCGCAGCTGCGAAAGAGTCACGAGCCCGCGGGAGAGCACGCGATCCGGGAAGCGGCGCCGGTCGACCTCGCGGTCCTTGTGCTCGTCCATAACGCGGAGCAGAAGGTAGAAGGCGAAGAGCATCCCGGCCAGGACCAGGGCTCCGGCCACCAGTCTCGGCTCGAATGGCACGTCGTACCGCCCCCGGAAGAGGGACAGCACCGCGAACGACAGCATCAAGTAGAACGGGACGAACTGTACGGGGTCGTACCGCTCGCGGAGATACGCAAGCAGCCGGCGGCGAAAGGGGGTGTCGGCAATCATCCCTGGTGCGCGCGTAGGTACGCCCGTAGTCCCTCATCCACATAACGGAATTGCCCCTCCAGCACGCGCGGCAAAAAGGCATAGTCCTTGAATACGTGCGCCATCGTATAGAGGCCCAGCCGGTTTACGAGAAAGTCGAGGGCCGCCATGTTGAACACGCGCTCGAACGCTCCGGCATCCAGCCTCGAACCGGTCGCGGCCTGGAGCTGCTCCCTGTATATGTGCGCCCACGCGAGGCGCTCAGCCGCCGGCGTCTCCGGCGGAAGCACGAACGCCAGAAACTCCACGACGTCGCGCTGCGGCACGTGAATCGTCGCCAGCTCCCAGTCGTAGGCGCACAGCCGGTAGCCGCCGTTCTCCTGCCGGAGACCGATGTTGCGCGGATTAAAGTCGTTGTGCACCAGCGTCTTGGCGGCCGCCTCGAGGCCCGGCCAGAAATCACCCATTCGGTTGATGATCCGGTGCACCATCACCGCGCGCTCCCGGGTGTAGAGCGCTGGAAACTCGCGGGCATGATGGTAGACCAGCGCGTGCCAGAGGGGTCGCATTCGCATCATCTGCTCCGCCGTCGGCCGCTCAATCCACGCCGCCTCCTCCAGCTCCTCCGTTCGACCGAAATGGATCGCGTGGAATCCGGCGAGGTCGCGCAGCACGGCCAGGATGTGCTCCGGCTGCCAGGCCTCGATGCGATTCTCGGTATTCATGTGCGAGAGTCCCTCGAGGTATTCCATCACCAGGAGGTAGATCTCGTGTCCGTCGTCGCGCCAGGTGTGGTAGAGGCGCGGGGTGATGCGGGTGAAACGCTCGTCCTGGATTGAATGCACCGCCAGCTCGCGGACGTGGCAGTGGCGGAATCCCGTGTGCTCCTTGAAGGCCTCGTGTTTCGT
>CAZXHQ010000328.1:0-4980 GCA_964640145.1 uncultured Rhodothermales bacterium
TGCTCGAACTCCTCCGAACCCACTAGCGGTGCGTTGCGGCCCCTTCGTGACGACGAATTTCAACAGCTCTCTACGGATGACGCGCTACTCCGCGTCGGCCTCGTCTTCGGAGGAGGCGGTCTCGCCCGTGGTCAGCTCCAGCACGATGCGGTCCGCCTCGTACATGTCGTCGAGGGCTTCCAGCATCCCCCTGGAATCGACCGAGATGGCGCGTCCGCGCTCGTCGAGGTAGATATATGTGTTCTGCAGCGCCTCGATGTTACTGTCGAAGGCCACGCCGACGAGGTTCAGATCCGCATCGAGCAGCGGTGATCCCGAGTTGCCTCCGGTGATGTCGTTTGTCGTAACGAGATTGACGGCCGTGGACCGATCGAACGTCTCCGGAGGCGTGAGCCAGCCGGCCGGAAGGTCCCAGTCCGTCCCTTCGCCCCCGTACGAGTAGTAATGATTGAACATTCCGTAAAAGCTCGTATGGGTGGGAGCCGTCGTTCCATTGTACGGATAGCCGGCTACGACGCCGTCGGCGATTCGAAGCGAGAAGGTCGCATCCGGCGGGATCGTCGTGCCGTAGAGCGCGAACCGGGCGCGCGCCAGCTGCGCGTTCAGCTCCTGCTCCCTGCTCTCCAATCCGGACACCTGCTGCTGGACGGAGAAATACAGCGGCGTGAACGCCTGCGCCAGGTCCACTGCGGGATCATTCGAGCTCAGAAAACCTTCGTCGAGCAGCTCGGCGTAACCGGCCGAGTCCGTCAGAGCCGTACCGGAAACGACCCGCTCGGCGACGGCCTCGGGCGTCTGGCCGCCGAGGAGCCGGTTCACGGTCGGGTCGTTCTCGCCGAGGTATCTCCGCAGCTCGCGCAGCCGGGCGGCAAGCATCTCTTTCTCCAGCTCTATTGGCCAATCCGCGATCTCGAACGCATCCTCGCGGGTCTCTTCCAGGGCGCTCGTCGGTGCGCCGCGCTGCTGCATGAGACCCAGCACGTATCCGTAGACCGACCGGACCAAGACGTGCGAGTCGAACGCGGGAGATCCGAAGAACGCGAAGGCGCCGCTCTGATCCGCCGTCGCTTCCTTCGAGCGCTGCACGCGCCTGATTTCCTCGATGACGCCGCCGTACTGGCGCTGCAGGGAGTCGACGGAAGCTATCTGCTCGACGAGCTGGTTCTGCGCCTTCTGCCGCCGGGCAATGAGCAGCGAATCCCGCAGTCCGGCCAGTTCGCCTTCGGTCTTCTTCTCCTGATTCGAGATTTGATGGTACACGTTCCGCAGATCGTGCTCGCCGGTTTCCTCGGGGTGATCCTCCATATAATTCGATAGGATCGCCATCCGGGTGCGCAGCACGTCGAGCGCGTGCGGGAGCGTGAAATCCCGCTCGAACTCGAGCTGACTCACCGTGGCGAGCCGGCTCGTCGTGCCGGGACTGCCGATCACGAAGACGGCTTCGCCCTGCCGGGCGCCGTCCTGATCCCACTGGAAATAGTGCTCCGACGGCAGCGGCTCGCCGTCGGAGCCGTAGGCCCGGAAGAAGCTGAAGTCCAGGCTGTAGCGCGGATACGTGAAGTTGTCCGGATCCCCGCCGAAGGCGCCGACGGACAGCTCCGGGGCAAAGACCAGGCGGACGTCGTCGTAGCGGCGAAACGTGTAGGCGGAATACTGACCGCCGTGATACAGTTCGATGACCTCCACGGTAAGGAGGGAGTCGCGGCTCTTAGCCTCCCGGTCCATCCGGCTCTCGATCTGGTCGGCTCTCCGGCGGCGGGCGGCGACGACGTCGTCGACGTCCCCTTCCACGTCGTAGACCTCGTCGGTAATGTCCTCGATGTCGATGAGCTGGTCCGCATACAGATCGTCGACCTTTCGCTCCGCCTCGAGCGAGCGCGCATAGAATCCGTCATCGAGCAGCGTCTCCCCTTCTCGGGTCACGTCCGACACGCTGACGCGGGCGCAGTGGTGATTCGTCAGGATGAGGCCCGAGGGTGATACGAACGACGCCGAGCAGTTCGGCAGGCGCAGGGCGCCGAGGCGAGCGTGCGCGAACCACGCGGAATCGGGCCGAAAGCCGTACGTTTCCTCGAAATGGTCGATCGGCGGATGGTCGAACGTCCACATCTTGCCCGTATCGAATCGACCGACCTCGACGTGTGGGAACGGATCCGGAACGTCCGTCACGTCGTCGGCCGGCGGCTGCGGCGCGGCCGGCTCCTCCCGCTCCGGGCGTTCGGTGACCACGGCCGTCTGCTGCCCGCCCGCACATCCCGCAAGAAGGAGGATCAGCAGAAGCGCCGGTCCCGACATTCGTTGGATTGAGATCATCGTATCATCGCGTGAAAAGGTGGTAAGAAGACACGGCGGTCCGTCACCGGTTGCATCCGGCTATTCCGACCGGATCGCGTCGGCCTCCGTCTCGGTTTCGACCATCCGGCCCTCGGCCGCTTCCAGCACGAGCCGGTCGGCATCGTACATGTCGGCGAGCGCCTCGAGGATGCCGCGCGCGTCGACCGAGACGCTGCGTACGCGGTCCGTCATGTAGATGAAGTCGGCCGAGAGGCTCTCGATGTTGCCGTCGAAGATCAGGCCGACGAGCTGAAGGTCC
Source organism: uncultured Rhodothermales bacterium (assembly GCA_964640145.1). GTDB lineage: Bacteria > Bacteroidota > Rhodothermia > Rhodothermales > VXPQ01 > CAZXHQ01. Next base: position 2,594 of record CAZXHQ010000328.1, read on the forward strand.
GTATCGATCACCGGCGAGCCCGAGTTGCCCCCGATGATGTCGTTCGTCGAAACGAAGTTGAGCGGCGTCTTCAGGTCGAAGTTCTCCGGCGGGGCAAGCCACCGCTCGGGCAGGTCCCAGGCCGTGCCGGCCCCGTACGAGTAATAGTGATCATAAAGGCCGTAAAAGGTCGTATACGGCGGGGCGACCGTGCCGTTGTACGGATACCCGTTTACGACGCCGTCGGCGATGCGAAGCGAGAACGTCGCATCGGGGGGCACGTCGGTGCCATAGATGGCATAGCGGGCCCGGCCGAGCCGTGCGCTGAGCTCCTGCTCCTGTGCGGAGAGCCCGGCCATGGCGCTGCGGTAGTCGGCCAGCCGCGAAGCGAAGGCATCGACGACCTGAACGGCCGGGTCGTCCATGGTCACCTCGCCCTCATAGAGGGCCTCCGCCGCGCGCTCCGCATCGACGAGCTGCGAATTCTCGACGACGTACTCGGCGGCTTCTTCGGGCGTGCGTCCGCCGAGCACGCGGGTGACCAGGGAGCTCTGCTCCCCGAAGCGGTCGACGAAGGTCTGAAACCGCTGCGTGAGGAAGCGTTCCTGCATGGATGCCGGCTGATCGGCGACGGCGCCGAGCTCCTCGACTACGCCCGCCAGCATCTCACCGGAGGCGGCGCCCTGCCCGCCCTGCCGGAGATATCCGTGCACCATGACGGCGCGCCTGAGGGCGGCGGCTCCGAGAGAGGATTGGGGCGCGAGCGCGAGGAAGCTCCAGAACTCGTCCGCATACTCGCGCTTCTGCTGCTGGAGGTCACGCATCTGCTCGACGAGGCCGCCGTATTCGTCGCGAAGCTGGGGATCGCTGCGGATCGCCTCGAGAAACTGTTCCTGCGCGTCCCGGCGGCGGGCCATGATGACGGGATCGTTCAGCGCCCGTACGCGGCCCTGATAGAGCTTCTGCGCGTTCTGAATGGAGAAGATCTGGTTGCGCACGGCATCCTGCTCGGCCTCCGCGACGTCGTCGAGCGAGGCCTGAAGCGCTTCGAGGCGTTTATTGATGAGATCGAGGACGGCGGGCTCCTCGACGTCGCGCCGGAACTGCAGCTCGGCCACCGTCGAGAGCCGAAACGTCGAGCCTGGATTTCCGATCACGAAGACCGCATCACCGGCCTCTACGCCTTCCGTGCTGACGGGAAAATAATGATCCGTCTCGACGGGCTGTCCGTCCACATAGACGCGGAAGAACGCCATATCGAGCGTGTAGCGCGGATAGGTGAAGTTGTCCGGATCCCCGCCGAAGAAACCGATGGCGAGCTCGGGAATCATCGCGAGCCGAACGTCCGTGTAGCGGCGAAAGACGTAGGCGGAGTAGACGGCGCCGTTGTAGAGGGAGATAACCTCCACGTGATAGTCTCCTCCGAGCTCGGAGGTGATCTCCTGCTCGGCCGCCCTCACCGCGTCCTGGCGGGCCTGGGCGCGCTCGGCATCGGTTTGCGCGTCGGCGACGGCCGCCTCGATCTGAGCGGTCACCTCGCGGATTTCCACGAGCTGATCGGCCCACATGCCTTCGACCGGTCGTTCGTCGCCCAGCGACTCCGCGTAGAAGCCGTTGTCGAGGATGTTCTCACCCTCCCGGCTGACGCTGGTCGCGTGGCTGCGGCCGCAGTGGTGGTTCGTCAGCACGAGGCCCGTCGGCGAGACGAACGAGGCCGTGCAGCCGGGAATGCGGAGCGTCCCGAGGCGCGCGCGCTCGAACCAGGCCTCGTCGGGCCGGAAGTCATACGTCTCGGCGAAATACTCGACGGGCGGATGGTCGAACGTCCACATCTTGCCCTGGTCGAAGCGGCCGGCCCGAACGGTGTCGAGATCCACGCCGTAGGCCGGCGAGAGCTGCCGGGCCGGGCGTGCGAGGACCGACTCGGGCACCTCATCGGGTGCGATGGCCGCCGTGTCCGCGGCCGTCGTGTCGGCCTCAGCCGTTTCGTCGTCGGCGGCCGGACCTGTCGAGGCGCAGCCCGCAGCGAGAAGGAGGATGAGAAAGAGGGCGAGGCCGGAAGCGGGCCGCAGATGCCTGTGCATATGTGTCGAGGTAAATCGCCGCTGATGATTCGTACGCGCTTCGTGCGGTTACGTACAACCGGAGAGGCGGGGGCAATGATTCCGCCGGGGCGTTATGTTCTTTGGCGGGGTCTTTCCGCGGACAGTTGAGGGCCTTTTTGCGGAGCGTTGCGGGGGCGGGAACATGAATCCCGCCCGGCGGATTCTGGCACCCGGGGTCTCCGGTTCAGGCAGTCGCCTCCCGCACGGCGATCCTCGGGCCGGCCCATTGCGAAAGTGGCGGAATTGGTAGACGCGCTAGACTTAGGATCTAGTGGGGTAACACCCGTGGGGGTTCGAGTCCCC
>CAZXHQ010000329.1:0-2914 GCA_964640145.1 uncultured Rhodothermales bacterium
CCTTCTTGTCGACGTAGATCTGACCGGTCACGAAGAAGAAGTCGTAGCAGATGCCGTGCAGGATCACGCCCAGCGCGATCATCCAGAATACCGAGGCCGGTGCACCGACGGCAAACAGGACGAACCGGAGCACCCACGCGCCCATTCCGGCCGCCAGCATCCATTTTACGCCCAGACGGACGAAAAAGAACGGCATCAGGAGCATGAAGATGACCTCGGACATCTGTCCGAGCGACAGCAGTCCGGCCGGACTCGTAAAGACGTCATTCAGGACCCATCCGGCCAGGCCCGTCGCGGCTTCCGTCCCACCGGCGTACAGCGCGCTGTTGACGAAGATCGGGGCGAAGTTGTAGTACGCCGCCAGCGGGATGCTGATCAGCATCGAGGCCGCTATGAACACGTAGAACGACTTGCTTCCGAGATGCTTGAGGGCGTCGATGCCGACGATGCTGCGTATCGATACGGCCTCCCCCTTGGCGGGCGGCGGCGTATGCGGCAGGGTGAAGCTGTACAGCCCGAGCGCGATGCTCGAGATCGCGGTCGTATAGAGCGGCCAGGCCGTCTCATCCGGGACCTGCTCGCCGACGAAGAGGCCCAGGACGCTGGCGATGAAGAGTCCGGCCACAATCCACCCGATCGTCCCGAATACGCGAATCTTTGGAAACTGCGTCTCCTGGTCCTCGATGTGACTGAACGCCAGCGAGTTGGCCAGCGCCATCGTGGGCATGTAACACAGGTTGTAGGCCAGCAGCAGCAGGATGAAGAGCGTCGGCGCGCCGGTCGCCGCAGGGACGAAGAACATGATGGCCCCGCCGATCAGGTGCAGCGTGCCGAGGACCTTCTCGGTCGCGAAGAAGCGATCGGCGACGAGCCCGAGGAAGAACGGCGCCACGATGGCCGCGATCGGATTGACCGTATACGGCCAGTGGGTCAGATCCGGCATGCCGTTGGCCACCATGTAATTTCCGATGGTCACGTACCATGCTCCCCAGATAAAGAACTGCAGGAACATCATCGCGCTGAGGCGGGCAGTCATCGCTCGTATCATGATCGGTGTGGCGGGATGATCGACTGGACGGAAAGGAAAGCGTCGTGCTCAGACGCCTGAGCGACGCATCGCTTCGAAAGTACAGAAACTATCAAACGGGAGCCAACCGGCGGGCCGAGGAATTGGGGGCGACGCCCCGTTTGATGCCGCGGTGAACAGGTCGCCGCGGAAAGCGGAACGCACACGGCGGCGCACGCTGTCCTATATTCGTAGGGATGCACCTCCGAAGGCTCGACACCAATCCCTCCGACTGCCCATGAAGCCCTTGCTCTCGCTTCTAATCGGCCTCGTTCTGCTGCTGCCCGCGCGTGCGCAGGATCGGCCGAACATCGTCTGGATCTCCGCCGAAGATCTTAGCCCCCGCCTCGGCGCCTACGGCGATCCGGTGGCGCGCACGCCGAACCTGGACCGCCTTGCCGGTGAAGGCGTCCTGTTTACGAGGGCCTTCACGACCGCGGGCGTCTGCGCGCCCAGCCGCGCCGCGATCATCACGGGCATGTACCAGAACGCCTGGGGCGGCCACCACATGCGGGTCACCCACGAGGCACCCGGTCTTCCGACGCCCTACCATGCGGTGCCTCCGCCCTACGTGAAGGCCTTCACCGAGTACCTGCGCGCGGGCGGCTACTTCACCTCCAACGACGTCAAGAACGACTTTCAGATCGGCGAACCCGTCACCGTCTGGGACGAAAACAAGCGCGGGGCCCACTGGCGCAGCCCTTTGCGCGAAGACGGACAGCCCTTTTTCTCCGTCTTCAACTTCACCACCACCCACGAAAGCCAGACGTGGATCGAACCGGGTGAGGAGACGACGACCGATCCGGCCTCGGTCGACGTGCCGCCCTACTATCCCGACACGCCCGAGGTCCGGCGCCAGATCGCCAACCACTACGACAACATCGCTCGGATGGACGAGCAGGCGGGTGGGATTCTTCGACAGCTCGAAGAAGACGGCTTCGCCGAGAACACGATCGTCTTCTTCTGGGGCGACCATGGGGACGGCCTGCCCCGCATGAAACGATGGCTCTACGATTCGGGCCTGCTCGCACCGCTGATCGTCCGCTGGCCGGGCGAGATCGATCCGGGTTCCACGGACGACCGCCTCGTCAGCTTCATCGACCTGGCTCCGACCGTGCTGTCGCTGGCCGGCATGCCGGTCCCGAACCATATGCACGGCCGCGTTTTTCTGGGGGATGACCAGGCGCCGCCGCGCGACTACGTCCACGCTGCCCGCGATCGGATCGACATGGCCTACGACATGGTCCGCGCCGTCCGCGACACCCGGTACAAGTACGTCCGAAACTATTATCCCGAGAAGCCCTACGTCCAGTTCGTCGACTACCGCAACCGCGCCGGCATCATGCAGGAGCTGTTCCGGCTGCATGGCGCCGGCGAGCTCGACGAGGTGCAGCAGCTCTGGCTGCGAGGCCGGCGCGCGCCCGAGGAGCTCTACGACGTTGCCGAAGATCCGCACGAGATCGACAACCTCGCCGGCGACCCGTCGCACCGGGACGTGCTCGACCGCATGCGCGCCGAAATGGACGGCTGGATGAGGCGGATCGACGACAAAGGGCACATTCCGGAAGACCGGCTGGTCTGGCAGATGTGGATGGGCCCGGACCAGCCCGTCACGTCGCCGCCCGTCTTTCTGCGGCGCTCCGACACCGATCTGGAGCTCGAGCCGGAGCACGACGGCCCCATCGAGGTCGTCATCGAGAGCGGGACGCACGGCGCTTCGATCACGTATACGACCGAGGAGGGCGACGACGCTCGATGGAAGCTCTACGCCGGTCCGATCCGCCTGGAGACGGGCACGACGACCCTCCGCGCCCGCGCCATCCGCTACGGCTATCTGGAAAGCGAGGA
>CAZXHQ010000329.1:3014-4960 GCA_964640145.1 uncultured Rhodothermales bacterium
CCCGATCGCCACACGCTCCACAACAGTCCCATCCCGAGCAGCGCCGCCATCACGAAGGTGATCAGGAAGAACACCTGTGCGCCGGCGGGATTGTAGACGAGCATCAGCAAGCCCGAGCCGATGATGAGCGCGGCGGTGAGCACGCTGAAGGCGACCCGGTTGGCCGCCCGGTGAACCTGGCGGAGCGCCTCCGGCGCATGGTCGGTCTGCACGTGCAGCTGAAACGAACCCTGTTCGCTCTGCCGCAGGATGCGGCGCAGGTTGCGCGGCAGCGTCGTGCTCACGTCCAGCAAATCCAGGATCGTCTCCTTCGCCTGATTGACGCGCCGGGACGGAGCGAACGTCTGCACCCAGAACCGCTTCACGTAGGGTTCGGCATAGGACAGCACCTCGAAATCGGGATCCAGCTGCATGGCGATGCCTTCGGCCATTCCCATCACTTTCGCCGTCAACACGAGTTCGGCCGGCATCTGCAGGTGATGCCGGCGTGCCACGTTCATCAGGTCCTGAAAAGCGGACCTTGCTTCGATCTCCTTCAGCGGCTTGTAGGAGTAGCGGCGCATGAGGTGCTGGACGTCCTGCCGCAGCGTGTACCGCTGGACGCTGCCCCGCGCGACGCCCAGAACGAGCAGCTCGTCGACGAGACGGTCGGCATCCTGAGCCATCAGCGCCAGCATGATCCGCAGCAGCATGTCGCGATGGTAGTCGTCAAGGAAGCCGACCATCCCATAGTCCATCAGTCCGATCCGCCCGCCGTCCATCACGAAAAAGTTGCCGCCATGCGGATCTGCATGGAAGAAGCCGTGATCGAAAACCATCGTCATGAGAATGCGGGCGCTTTCCCGCGCCAGGCGCTTGCGGCCGATGCCGGCCTCTTCGAGTTGACGAACGTCGCTGATCTTGATGCCGCCGATCCGTTCGAGCGTCAGGACGCGGCGCGATGAGTAGCGGCGGTAGATGCGCGGCACGTAGAGGACGTCGTCGTCCTGAAACTCGCGCGCAAAATGCTCCGCATTGGCCGCCTCGATGGTGTAGTCGAACTCGTTGCGCAGCGTGAATTCGAACTCACGGAACCATCCCTCGATATCGTAAATCTGACCCCACTCGGTCCGCTGAGCCGCCTGCCGGGACAGATCCCGCAGGATGTCGAGATCGCGCTCGGCGACGTCGAAGGCGTTCGGCCGCTGCACCTTGACGACGACGGAGGCGCCGTCGGGAAGCTCGGCGGTGTGGACCTGACCGATCGAGGCCGACGCGACGGGCTTTGTCGAAAACGATCGAAAAAGCTCGTCCGGCGATCGGCCGAGCTCTGTTTCCACGACTTCCGCCACGTCGTCGTAGGACACGGGCGGCGCATCGTCCTGGAGCTTCGAGAACTCCTCGATATAATCCGGGGGCAGGATGTCGGCCCGAGTACTGAGCACCTGCCCGAGCTTGATGAACGTGGCGCCGAGATCCTCGAAGGCGGCGCGGAAGTGCTCCGGACCTGTCGTGGGGCGCCCCTTCCGCCTCAGCCGACGAAACGGAAGCAGGCGGCCGAGCCCAAGCTCGAGCACGAGCCAGCCGAGCCCGTGACGTGCCAGCATCGTCAGGATCTGCCGGAGCCGGCGACGATACTTCCGATCGGTGATCCAGAGTTGCAAGACGCAGTAATCTAAAGTCGGTCTACGGTGACGACGCCGGCGTACGTCCCATGCTACGAGAGCCGACTCTAGAAGTGCCGGATTTTAGGCTGGCGAATACTGAAGCATCTTACTACATTCTGGTAATGCATCCGCTCGCCGGGGAGCAGCGGTCGCGACACTCCGGTTGAAGATTTTCGGACGCATTCCGGAGCGGAGGTGGGCGCGGGCGTCCCTGGTGAGGACTTTCATCAGGGAGGTCGTTCAGACCGGATTGCGGCGATACAGCTACAGACGCATGGGGACGCCGATGCGGTTCTCCGA
>CAZXHQ010000330.1:0-2819 GCA_964640145.1 uncultured Rhodothermales bacterium
ATGATCTTGGTGATCGTCCGCGCGTGAGCGAGCCCGAGCGAGCCCCCGAACACGGTGAAGTCCTGGCTGAAGACGTACACCAGGCGCCCGTCGATCATGCCGAACCCGGTCACGACCCCGTCTCCATATGGACGGTTCTTGTCGAGCCCGAAATCGCGATTTTGATGGCGGACGAACGTGCCGAGCTCCTGGAAGGAGCCGTCGTCGAGCAGAATGTCGATACGCTCACGGGCTGTGAGCTTCCCCTTTTCGTGCTGCCGTTCGATGCGAGCCGGTCCGCCGCCGAGACGAGCCTCCTCTCTCCGTCGTTCGAGGTCGGCTCTCATTCCGTCACGATCGCTCATAAGGTATCAGCTGCGATACTGGGCTTCGGCGGCGTCGGTGAAGGCGACCGCCGGGTCGCTATAGATGTTGACCTGATGCTTCAAGAAAACCTCCTGGGCAATGATTTGCGAGGCCTGGGACCAGGAGTCCGCCCGGGCCAGCTGCCGAAGGGTGGTCTCGTAGTCCTCGCGGCGGCCCGAGAAGAGATGTTTCACGAACAAGTCGCGATTCCTGGCTCCCCGCTCGCCGAGGACGGACCGCTCCAGATCGGCAAACGCCGCCGCGCCGTCCCGAGGACCCGATTCGGACGTCGTTCTGAACTGCTTCCACAACGGCTCCGAGGAGCCGTTGCGGCGGTCGGCATGCGGCGGCTCCGCGTCGGTCCGTTCCGACCCGTATCCCGGTTCGAACTGTTTCCAGAGCGGCATGGACGCATCCGTATGCTCCGTCGGCCGCTCGTCCCTGCGGGACTCTCTCGTGCGACGAGTGGGCGGGGCTGTCACCTCCTCCTCGACGAAGAGCGTCTCCAGTTCGTCGAGCGGAATGAAGCCGTCGAGACCGTAGCGCTGCTTCATTCGCCGGAGCGGCCCCTCCGCAGCTTTTTCCTGAAGGAGCTCCTTCAGCAGCTCCAGAGGGATCTTACGGATGCCGGCGGCAGAGAGTACGCCGACGAGCGGTTCCAGCAGGCGCCGCCACTGACGCGCGCTGAAGTCCGACGTCATCTGCCGATCCGTTCGGCGAACGAGCGCTTCGAACCGCTCGCGGTCGATGCGGGTCGCATCCTTCTGCTCGAAGTAGGCTTCGATGACGCTTCGGACGTACGGATAGCCGGAGTAGAAGTCCATGCGCCGCAAAACGTCGTCCGACCGCACCGAGGATACGCCGGACGAAAAGACGGCGTCGGAGAGCGTGGCGGCCGGCCGGACCAGATAGCGGAGCGTTTGGTGGCAGGCGCTACGCAACACGGCGGCCCATTCGCCGGCGGGCACAGCCTGGTGCTGCTCCAGGGCATCGACATACCGCGCGCGCGCCGCCTTGATCTCGGGCGCGTCGACGTCCACCCACGCATCGCCCGGCATCCCGAGAAGCTCTTCGAGCTTCACGTCGAGCTCCTGGTCGAGATACGCGGCCAAGGGCTCGGGCATCGGGTCTCGGTGGATGTCTTTCCGGCCGTACGGCCGGTTCGGTGGAAACGCCTCGACGAGACGATCGAAGAGGGAATTGGCAACCGTTGTAATCATGGGGCCGCTGCGGCGGAGGACAGGATTCCTGCTTCGGGGAGACGGCCGGGGATGGGTGGAGGGGCAGACTGACCGTATGCTCCCATTACTCATCCGGCTATGACGATTGCGACGATCTTGTTCCCCTGAATCCAGAAAAGAGATGGCGGCTCGATGTTGAACCGGTCGAGCAGCTGTGCGGCGGGCCCCCGTCCGCCGCGAGCCCTTATCCCTCCTCCTCGAGTCCGATACGCCGCCGCTCGAAGCAGCCGTTGACGCGCCGCCGCACGAATGGCGCGCGCACGAACGAGGCGTCAACGCGGTACCGCACACCAGCCGTTGACGCGGCGCTCGATGCCGCGGCACGCATGAGTTAGCTTATGGATGAGAATTGAAGGTTCTTTCGAAGGGGGAGTATCGATCAGGAACGATACCTTCAACCTTCAACTCCTCTACTTATACGTCGATAGTGTGGGCCGGCGAGCAGGCGGCATGCGTGATGGATGAAAATACGCTGCGAGAACGCTTTGGGCGATATGTGGCGTGGACGAGCGACGCGCCCCTGGGCCTGGTGGTGGACCGCGCCGAGGGGCCCTACATCTACCTGGCCGACGGCCGGCGGATTATCGATTTGATCAGCGGCATCGCCGTGTCATCGCTCGGTCACGGCCATCCCGACGTCGTACGGGCGGTACGGGAGCAGGCCGAGCGCTACATGCACGTGATGGTATACGGCGAGTTCATCCAGGCTCCGCAGGTGAACCTCGCCTCGCTGCTGGCGGCACAGCTGCCGGACGCGCTGCAGGTGACGTACTTCACGAATTCGGGCACGGAGGCGAATGAAGGGGCGCTCAAGCTGGCCAAGAAGGTGACGGGCCGAACGCGCCTGGTTGCATTCGAAGGTTCCTATCACGGCGACACCCACGGGTCGTTGTCCGTGACCGGCCGTCGCCTCTATCAGGATCCGTTCCGTCCCCTGCTGCCCAACGTCGACTTCCTTCCATTTGACGATGACGCAGGCCTTCAGGCCATCGACGAGACGACGGCCTGCGTCATCACCGAACCGATACAGGGGGAAGGCGGCGTCAACGTGCCGCGGCCGGAGTGGATGCGGGCGCTGCGGGAGCGGTGCGATCGAACCGGGGCGCTGCTCGTCTTCGACGAGGTTCAGACGGGCTTCGGCCGCACGGGCACGCTCTTCGCTTTCGAGCAGCTCGGTGTCGCACCCGACATTCTCACGCTCGCCAAGGCCTTCGGCGGGGGCATGCCCCTGGG
>CAZXHQ010000330.1:2919-4959 GCA_964640145.1 uncultured Rhodothermales bacterium
TGACCGCCCGCGTCGTGCGCCGCTGTCTCGACGACGGCGTTCTCCTCGGGTGGACGCTTCATTCCAATCGGCTCGTGCGGATCGCTCCGCCGCTCACCATCTCCCATCAGGCGCTCGACGAGGCCTGCGGGATCATCATCGCGGCACTCGAGGCGGGGGGCACGCCGGCATGACCGTCGATACACGGTAGGTAAGTCCGCCCAAACGCCCGGAACGGCTAAAGGCCGCTTCCTCAACCATTTCGCGCCTCGCGCATAGGATGGCCCGCTGACCACAGAACCGGCCGGGGAATGATCAACAACTACTACACGCTGCGAGCGCTCGTCGAAGAGTGGCGCGCCCTGCTGCCCGGTACCCGGCTCGAGGATGCCTTTTCTCAAGAGCCCGACGAACTGACGCTGGCGTTTACCGGGCCGGATGGAGATCAGATGATCCGCGTCGGGACCCGGCCGCCCATGCAGTTCATGTTTCGGTCCGACGGCTACTCGAAGGCGCGCCGCAACGTCGCGACGCTCTTCGAGCAGGCGTTCGATCGGACCGTCGCGGCGGTCGAGATGGCGGATCGGGATCGGCTGGTCTTCGTCCGCCTCTCAGGCGGGATGGAGCTCCGCATTCCGCTCTTCGGTCCCCACGCCAACGTGCTGGTCGTGTCGGAGGGACGCGTCGAGGCCGCCTTTCGCGACGACGTCCGGCTGACGGGTACCGAGCCTCCCGGGCCGCGCCCGGCGCCGTCCCCCGATACGCTCGCCGCATTCACCGAACGCTGGCGGACGAACCGCAAGACCGTGGCGCAGGCGCTGTCCTCGGCATGCCCCCTGTTCGATCGGACGCTGGGCGCCGAGGCGGCCTCGCGTGCCGGTCTCGATCCCGACGCGGCGCCGGGGCTCGGCGACGAGGCTCTGTCCGCCCTGTTCGCTGCCGCCGAGGGGGTTCGCAACGACCTGCTCGAGCCCCGGCCGCGCATCTACTGGGATGGGAAGGATCCCGCCCTGTTCTCCCTGATAGCCCTCGAACACGTCGAGGACTTTTCGGAGGAGCGCTTCGCATCGGTCGACGCCGCTGCGCGCGTTTTCATACGCCGCCGACTCGGCCGCCGCCGGTTTCGGGACCTCTACGATCCGATCGAGGAAGCTCTCGAAGACGCAGCGGCTCACTACCGCAAGAGCGCCGATCGGATGCTGGAAGAGCTCGCCAGGGAGAGCCGCGCCGATCAATACGAAAAATGGGGGCACCTCCTCATGGCAAAGGCCGGCGCCATACCGCCGGGCGCCGAGGAGGTCGAGCTGGAGGATCTCTTCGAAGAGGGATCCAGGATCCGCGTGCCGCTGGACCCGGCGCTGTCGGCCGTCGAGAACGCGCAGAAGTACTACGACCGGGCCCGCCGAACCCGCCGCTCGCGGGAGGAAGCGGAGAACCGGCTCGTGGAGACCGGGGAGCGGGCCGAGGAAGCCGAACGCCTGCTGGCGGCGCTGCGCACCGTCGACGAACTGCGGGAGATCCGCTCCTTCAGGAAGGACCGTGCCGACGAGCTGGCGCGGTACATGCCGGCTGAGACCAGCCCGTCGGATCGCGTCCCTTTCCGCCGGTTCGATCTTCCCGGGGGGTACGAGGTCTGGGTCGGCCGCAACGCGCGCCAGAACGACGACCTGACGTTCCGGCATGCGCAAAAGTATGACCTGTGGATGCACGCGCGCGGCGTGGCCGGATCCCATACCGTTCTGCGACTTCCCAACCGTGACGCCGAGCCCGATCGGCGGATCGTTCGGCAGGCTGCGGCGATCGCCGCACACTACAGCAAGGCCAGAGGAAGCGCGCTCGTGCCCGTGATGGTGACGGAACGCAAATACGTACGGAAGCCGAAAGGCGCCGGGCCGGGAGCCGTGATGGTCGATCGCGAAGACGTGGTGCTCGTAGAGCCCGGCCTGCCCGACGGACGACGTTAACGCTACGGCGCCCCCAAACAAGGATCCCCCGAGTTCGTAACTTCGCCGCGGCTCTCCACCTCGCCCGCGGAACCTTCAACCTTCAACCTTCAACCTT
>CAZXHQ010000331.1:0-4956 GCA_964640145.1 uncultured Rhodothermales bacterium
TCTGGACCCTGCGAAACCACGAGAGGAATCTCAATCGCGCGAATCGCCGAGAGGCATCTGAACGGCCGCGAATCGCCGAGAGGCATCTTACCTGCCCCAACCGCAAAAGGAGTCTGAACCCCACGAGACCGCGAGAGGAGTGCATGGACCGCAAGGTACGTACGGTACACAAAATACCGATCGGTCTTACGAAACCCCGAGAGGAGGGCATGAACCCCGCGAAACCGGGCAGCACGGGGTCCTCAGTCAGCGCTCGCCAGACCGGAGCTCACCAGACCAGCGCCTGCCAGACCAGCCTCGCTAGACCAGGCCGGCGCTCGCCGTCCTACAACACGTTTATCAGCCGCGAATACTTGACGATGAGCGTCTGATTGGTCAGCGCGGGGTCCAGGACGCCGTAGCCCAGGGCCCGGTCGAAGTCGGTCGTGTGGTTGAAGACGACGAAGAGGCCCGTGCCGGCCGTGTGCAGCCAGCCGAGACGAAGGTTGGCCGACCACAGGTCTACCGAGTCGTTGTACTGCAAGAGGGTCTGGACGTAGAGCCGTGGCGTGAAGGAGTACGAAAGCCTTCCCCGAATGAGGTTCGCGGTGAAGCTGCCGCCGGGGAGCTCGATCATGTTCCGGCTCACCTGGAACTCCGAGTTGAAGGCTTCGCCGGTCCGCACGCGCAGCGTCGGCGTGAGGGTGACCCGGTTGCCTCCGAAGAAGCCGCCCGCGATGAGCCGTGCGCTCAGGCTGACCTTCCGGCTCTCGTCCGTATTGCCGACGATCATGGCTTCGCGGTGGTCGAACTGCCCCTCCGGCACCATCACCCCGTCACTGATCTCGAAGGGATGGCGTACGCCCTCGTGCGTAAAGTTGATGCCTGTGTGGATCTCATAGCCGTTCGCCCACTCCCAGTGGTTGTCGACGTGCAGAAAGCCGCTTTCGTACAATCCGTCGAAGCCCCAATATCCGTTATAGCTAACGTGCGGGCGCAGCTCGTGAAAGCCCAGGAAGTCGGGCCGAAAGCGGTGGAAGATGAGGCCGTTGCCCTTTCGGTAGGCAAAACGCTGCAGAAAGCCGACCTCCGGATTGAAGTTCTCCGCTACTTCCGTATAACCGGCATTGAGCATCCAGGCCTCCGAGTCATATTCCGTCTCCAGGCGGAAAGCGTACTCGTCGCCCGACAGGGCGGGTGTGAACGATCGAGCGGCGAAGCCGGAGACGAGGCCGTAGCGCCCGATGCCGAGCCGACCGTCCACGGCTAACAGGCGGTTGTAATCCTCGCCGACGGACAGCTCGCCGACGCCCTGACGGTTCGTGAACAGTGCACCTATGAAGGTCCGATTCGGCAGCTCTCGCCGGATGCGTGCTACGGCGAAGTTGTTGCCCGGAACGTTGATCTGTCCAACCTGCTCGGTCTGCATGTTTAACAACCCGACTCGGAAGCCGCCTATGGTGCCCGAAACCCGTCCGCCGCCGATGATCGGAACGGCGACGCCGCCCGGGCCGATGCCGATGCGGCGACTGAAGAAGAGCTCGATCTCGCCCGGCTGCCCGACCGAGAACACGCCGGCGTTCTCGAGGAAGAACGGCCGCTTCTCGGGGAAGAAAAGATTGAACCGGTCGAGGTTGATCTGCTGCTCATCGACCTCGACCTGCGCAAAGTCCGTGTTGTAGGTAGCGTCGAGTGTCAGGCTGGGCGTGAGGCTGTATTTCAGGTCCACGCCGAAATCGGCATCCGGACCCGTCGTCGCGATGTCGGTAGTGGCGGCCCTCGCGTCCGTGTCGCGTGCACCCTGGCCGAGCACGTAGGGGGTGATTTGCAGATTCCGAGGGGAGGGAAGGCTCAGTCCTTCGAGCGTACCGGCGAGCGACACCCGGGCTAGACGATACTGTCGCGGCAGGGGGGCCCAGTACGAGGTCTCGTTTCGGCGCCGGATCCGACGTTCGAAATTGATGCCCCAGACCTGATCGTCACCGGCCGCGAAGCGCAGCGTGTGGACGGGGATCGCAAACTCGGCGCTCCACCCGAAGTCGCCGATCATGGCGCGGACGTCCCACGATCCGTCCCAGTTCACGTTGAGCCCGCCGCCGGAGCCGCCCTGGGCGCGCGGCCCGCCACCGAAGCCGCCTCCTCCCTGGCCCTCGTTGGAGACCTGCGCATCGTATTCGATGCCGGCCGGATTCGTGCCGAAGATGAAGCCGTTCTGACCGTCGCGGTAGGTGTCGAGGATGAGGCTGAAGCTGTCCGTCTCGTCGAGATCCGCATCCCGGCGGCTGTCGGCCACGATGATCTGGGAGGGATCGCTCTCATAAAGGACGACGCCGACGTAGATGGTCGAGGGCGTATAGAGGATGCGCACCTCCGTTCGCTCGGAGGCCGACCGGCCCTCGTCCGGACGTACCTGTGAGAACCCGGTGGCGGGCTGGATGCCCGTCCAGGCCGGGTCGTCGAGCACGTTGCCGTCGATAAGAGGCGGCGTCATGGTCGGCACGGCCTGAACGGATCGCGCAGAGGCGACGAAGTCGTCAGACTGCGCCAGGCCGGTCGCAGGCGTCAGCACCAGAAGCAGCACTGCGAGAAAGGAGCTACGCACGAGGAGCGGTTTTGTATGACTGAGATTTCGAGGCGAATCGGTAATATACGCACGACCGAATCCATGCGCACCGGAGGTCGGGGACGAGCGATTTGGCACGGGTTTTCAGGAAGGGCTTGTTATCGTTCGAGTTGATGACGATTTTGGCCACTCGGCCGTCCACGGCCCGGCTTCCTGCGGGGGCCGGCTGCCGCCGCGGCACCGCATCGGCATTATCCTTGCGGGCTTCATGCGCGATAGCGGGGCGCCTTCTCCGGATCCAGTGAGGCCTCCGGGCGGTTGCCGACCACGATGCCGGCGCGGTACTGTGCTCTGCGCACCGGCTGTCCGCCCGAGTAGACAATCTTGCGGAGCCGTGCTGCTCGCCGGTCCGTTCTGCCCATAAACCGCATCCCTGCGGCGCGGGGACTTAGATGGAAACCACGCGCACACCTGTCTTCCACCGTTATACGGTCATCGAAAAGATCGGAAGCGGGGGTATGGGCACGGTGTACCGGGCGCACGACAAGCACCTCGACCGGGAGGTTGCGCTCAAGGTGCTGCCACCGGGGCTGCAGGAGGATGAGGCCGCCCTCGAGCGGTTCAAGCGGGAGGCCCGCGCGCTTGCCCATCTCAACCATCCGCGCGTTGCCGCCGTCTACGATGCCCAGGCTGAAGGTGGATTCCCCCACCTCGTCATGGAGCTGGTCGACGGAGAGAATCTCGAAAGCTACCTCAAGAAACGGCGCGTGCTCGGGACGGCCGAGACGGTGCGCATCGGCATCGACGTTGCCGAAGCCCTGGCCCACATCCACGAACACCGGATCGTTCACCGCGACGTAAAGACGTCCAACATCATCATGGAGCCCACCCGGGGCGCCGTGGTGGCGGATTTCGGAATTGCCCTGGAAGCATCGCTGCCGCGCCTCTCGCAGGGTGCGCTGGGTACGCCGGAATATATGAGCCCGGAACAGGCCGAAGGCCGGGAACTCGACGGGCGTTCCGATCTCTACAGCCTGGGCGTCGTGCTCTTCGAATGCCTGACCGGTCGCCCGCCATTTCGCCGAGACGGCGACAGCCTCGCCTCCCTCATGGAGCTCGTCGGCCGCGTCACCACCGAGCCCGTATTGCCGCTCGCTCGGCTTTGTCCCGACGTGCCCGGCGCGCTGTGCGACGCCGTCATGCGATGCCTGGAGAAGGATCCCGACGAACGGTACGCCTCGGCCTCCGACCTCGGCGACGCGTTGCGCGGGGGGCTGGAGGGATCCGCTCGCGTCGAGCCAGGCCAAAGACCATCCTCCCGAAATACAGGCCGAAGACCATCCTCCCGACATATTCGTCCGGGAGATCCGCCGCCGGATTTTCCGAAGGGCGAAGGCCGCCACGTCCTCGTGCTTACGCACGCCGAGTCGGTGCAGGCCGTGGCATGCGGACCGGGCGGGCGCGTTGCGACAGGAGCCAACGACGGCATCGTCCGCGTCTGGAATGCCGCCGACGGGCGGCTCATGCACGTCCTCGATCGCCACAAGGGCAGCGTCTCCGCTGTGGCCTTCAGTCGCGACGGACGGTTCGTGGCCTCGGGGGATCGCCTCGGTACGATCTGCATCTGGGACGGCGGCACGGGCCGCTTCCTGCGGGAGGTCGACGCGCTCAGCGCGCTCGTCCTCGCGCTCTCGTTCAGCCCGGACGGGCGGCGGCTCGCTTCCGGCGGCGCCGACCGCGCGGTCCGCCTCTGGAGCGTCCGCACCGGCAAGCTGGCCGATACGGTCGGGCGCCACCAGGGCTACGTGCTTTCCATCGCCTTCTCCAGCGATGGGCGCCGTCTGGCCACGAGCGGATCGGACGGGCAGGTACTGGTCTGGGACGTCGGTTGCTCGGCGTTGTCGACGTCCATCCAGGCTCACCGCGGCTGGGCCATGTCGGTGGATTTTAGCAGGGACGGTGGCCGGCTGCTCTCCGGGGGCGCCGACCACCGGCTATGCATCTGGAATGCTGCGAGCGGCACGCTCCTGGACGCCCTCGAAGGCCACCGCGACGCGGTAATGGCGGCCGCATTCAGTCCCAGCGGACGGTTCGCCGCGAGCGCCGGACGAGATGGGAGCGTGAGGTTGTGGAATGCCCGCTCGGGGGAGCCGACCGGCCGGCTCGACCCCATCGGCGGGACCGTGAACGGCCTCTCGTTCAGCCCGGACGGTCGCTGCCTGTGCGCGGCGGCCGACGACGGGACCGTCGGCGTCTGGCGTCTCGACCGCCGGGGTTTCGGGCCGATGCGGCGTCTGAAACGGGCAGCCGTGTGGGCGGCCATGGCCGTGCTCGCGATGGTGACCCTCTGGGGACCGCTCGACGTCAGGCAGCTCGACGTACGCTCGACCTGGACGCAGATGGCGCAGGCGGCC
>CAZXHQ010000332.1:0-4948 GCA_964640145.1 uncultured Rhodothermales bacterium
TGCGCTTGCCCCGACCAGGGACGGGGGCGAACGTGGTGTCCCACGTCAGATCGTAACGAGAGGCGGAGGCGGATGTGCGCCCAATGCTGGTCCGTCTGCGACACGTCGCTTCAAACCAAGACAATGACGCATTTTCGCTATGCGCAGACGGTGAGACAGCGAAGACCTTACGGGACGCTCTCGAGAACTGAGCCGGTTAAATCCGGCCGTAAATGGGAGCGGGGCAGCGCCACAGATTCTCACTCCGCGGCTGAAGTAATAGCGAGTCGCTCGTCGTTGAACCGAGAATGCGATTACGGCTAATGCCGGTCATCAGTCGGCACAGCTCGCCAATGGTCATCGTCCAGCCACCGGACGGCCCTTCCAGCCCCGACGACTACCCGGACCGGCTGGCCCTTGACGACCTGGAGGGCTATTTCACAAATTCGACGTCGTCCAGTGCGAAAAACATGCGGCGGCCTGAGACCGTCTGGGCGCGTGTAAAATTGAATTTGATGGCGCCGACGCGGGAGAGATCTGCACCTTCGAACGCAAAGAGCGGGATGAGGTAAGTCCGCATTGCATTCTTCGTTGCGTTGACGTTCTCCTGCACCTGCCCGGAGAGGAGCAGGTTGTCGACGACAACCGGAAAGGCGAGCGTGCCGCCATGATCCTCCGCTTGGGCAACCGCATCGCCCGGTGTTTGGAGCGCAACGTCGAAAACGACGGCCTCTCCCGTCGGCGCCAGCGCCGGGTGGTATTCCTGCGTGATGCGGAAGCTCAAGTGCGTCTGATCGGACACATCGACGTTTTCATTGAGGAGAACGGTCACGGAGCGTTCAACATCCGGCGCGGCGACGAAGTTGAACCGGAGCACACCCAGATCGTGGGGCGAGAACGAGTCTGACCAAGCCGGGACCACGGCCGATCCGGCCGTGAAGGACGCACCGTCTTCGAACACGCCGTCGTAGATCGGTGGAACGAGCGCTTCGTCCTCTTCGAACGTGGCGACGCGTAGGCGCTCCCGGCGGCTGTGCTGCTGCGAGATCGGACGCTCCGCCGCCGCGAGACCGGGGACCGGGTTCATCGCCTCGAGAAATGCGTCCTGGCTCGCATCGTCGTAGAACTGCCGGCGCAGCACGGCTGTCACGTAAGCGAGAAGGCCCGCGCGATCCTGCTCGAAATGGCTCCCGGGAATGAAGTCGAAGAACGCGAAGTGCTTCCAGAGCGTCGGCTCGAAGGGGTCGTCGAAATCCACCCCTGCCCGGTCGTAGATGCGGAACACCGACCGGCGCGGCCCCTGCCCCGGGGCGCCCCAGGTTACCGGATCATCATCCCGCGTCCAGTGCAGGCCCAGGAACGCCTCCGCGCCGCTGAGCGAGTAGTCGAAGAAGGGATCCGTGCTCACACGCGGCGCCATCAAGACCATCGCCTTCAACGTTCCGCCGCTCCTGATGACCTCTCCACGGCGCTGCACCATGAGGTCCCCACCAGCGCTGTGCCCGACCAGGGCGACCTCACCAGAAGGACTGACGCCATTCTCGTCGAGAAATTCCATGGCCTCCGAGACGCCGACGCTGTGGCCGAGGCTCGCCATGACGATTCCGTGTGAGGCAAGATGGAGGCCAAGCGTCGCGTAGTCCTTGAAATTATTGGAACTGCCGAGCGCGGGGTAAAGCAGGGCGAGCGGCCGTCCCTTGCCGAGCGCCTCGGCACACCTCTCGGAGGCGTCCGGACGCGGGAGATAGAGCACGAGGTCCGCCTGCGAAATCGGGATACCTGCGACATCCACCGTCGGCGTCAACTCGCAAGGCACGAACGAACCGGGGGACGCCGGTGGTACCGTCGTCCCGATCCCATCAAGAGTAGGCAGCGTTCTAGCGCACCCCGTCACCAGCAGCGTGGCGGCCGCTACCGTGACCACCCGGCCAGCCGCACGTTGCAAAAGCCGCCGCAACCGCTTCACAGTACGCATCAGCGATCTCATCGGGGTATAGCTGTAGTCGGTCTCATACGTTTTTGCCTCGTCAGTCCGCCTTCGGTGATATGTGAATAGATGACGGTGCCGTCTCGTCGCCATCCGCCTCCTCTACGGCCGTGATTGCTGCTGTTCCCGCACGATCTGCCTTGTCGCTCTACACCCCGGCCTGCTGCTGATCTATTGCCGCCTTCCATTCCGGTGCCCGCTGGAGGCGGATTCGCACGGTCTCTCCGCTTGCGAGCCACAGCAAGAGGCCTTCTTTCCCAAGCACGTCCACCTGAAGCATGTGCCGGATCAACAATTGGCGCCGGTATCGACCGCGAAGATGCCACCCGGTCAGTTCCAGTCGGTCGCTGAAGAGGCGCGCGCGAGCGAACAGCAGCGGAGGATTACCGAAGGAAAACCGGCTGGAGCGCCCCGCTCGTTCGCGCATGGACATGATGTACTCCTGTTACAGGTGAACGTATTCTCACGTCACATCGTAGCTGGAGGCGGGGGCGGATGTGCGCTCAATGCTGGTCCGTCGGCGACATGTCGCATCAGACCAAGACTATGACGCATTTTCGCTGTGCTCCGAGGGTGAAACCCCGAAGGCCTTTCGGAACGCCTTCGAGAAATGAGCCGGTGATTTGAATCCTACGGCATAGGCGACCTCCGCGATCGTGCCGCTGTGCGCCTGCAACAGCTGCCGCGCCCGCTCGAGACGCATTCGACGCAGCAAGGCAGCAGGCGTCTCGCCGAGCGTGTCTGCGAGGCGCCGCTCCAGTTGACGGCGACTCAGGCCGAGTGCGTCCGCCATCCCTTCCACGTTGAACGTGTCGTCATCGAGCCGCGTCTCGACCAGGGCGATCACCCTCTCGAGGAAAGCTTCGTCGTCCGATTGGACGGTGATGCCGGAGGGCTGCACCACGATCTGCCTGCTGAATTCGCGCTGCGCCTGCCGTCGTGCCCGGATCATCGCGTCGACGCGGGCCTGAAGTTCCTTCATGCTGAAGGGTTTGACGATGTAATCGTCGGCGCCGGCCGAAAGCCCATCCACCGTTTCCTGCTCGCCGGCTCGCGCCGTCAGCAGGACGACGGGTATCGTACGCAGGCGCTCGTCGGCCTTCAGCGCGCGGCAGAGCGCGTAGCCGTCCATTCCCGGCATCATCACGTCGCTGAGCACCAGATCCGGCCGCGCGGCGCGGGCCATTTCCAGCCCGTCCTCGCCGTCGGTCGCTTCGAGAACGTTGTAGGAGGTCTCCAGGTGCCTACGTAGAAATGCGCGCACCTCCGCGTGGTCGTCCACGACGACCAATGTCGGCTTCTGCTCGTCCGGCACAGCGGGGCGACTCGGCTCGGCGGACGGCGATGTTGCCGACAACACGGCTGTCTCCGCCGCCGAGGCTGTTTCCGACAGAGCGGGCCAAGGAGATCTTTCGGCTTGGTCGGCGCCCGCCGCCCGGTCCGGAGGGAGTGACGGCGGCGTATCAAGCGGGAGCCGCACGATGAAGGAGCTACCGAAACCCGGCTCGCTTTCGACCAGAATCCGGCCGCCGTGCCGCTCCACCAGCTCCTTGGCTAGCGCGAGGCCGATGCCGCTGCCCGCCTGCGGAAATTTCCGGCCATTTGCGACCTGCTCGAACCGGTCGAAGATGCGAGATAGCGCCTCTCTGGGAATGCCGGCTCCCGTGTCCTTTACGACGGCCTCCACCACCCGCTCGTCGCCGACGGTGCCCGTACCTAGTGTCACCCAAACCTTGCCGCCTTCGGGCGTGAACTTCAACGCGTTGGAGAGCAGGTTGCCGAATACCTTTTCCAGCTTTTCCGCGTCGTAGTTGAGCGGCTGCGCAGGCAAATCGGTCTGGAACTCGAGGTGGATGCGCCGCCGTTCGGCAAGGGGCGCGAACGCATCAACGAGCTCGCGCAGAAAGCGGACCAGATCGCCCGGTCGCCGGTGAATCTCCACCGGCCCGGACTCTATTTTGGCGAGATCGAGGAGCTGATTGACCAGGCGAAGCAAACGGTGCGCGCTCCCACGCATGCGCCCGAGTGACTCGTCAAGGTCAGGTCCGCCGGAGTCCTTATCGCAGGCGAGCAGATCGTCGATCAGGCCGAGAATCAGCGTCAGCGGCGTGCGAAATTCGTGGCTGACGTTGGCAAAGAACCGATTCTTGGCCTCATCGATCTCCACCAGCCGTCGAGCCTGAGCCTCCGTCTTTTGCTTCTCCGCCAGGAGGGCACCCGTGCGCTCCGCTACGACCGCTTCGAGAGCCCGCGCCTGCGCCTTCAGTTGTCCGACGCGCAGGCGATAGCCGACGTACGCGACGGCCAGAAAGCCGAGCAAAAAGCTGCCATAGAACCAGGTGGTCTTCCAGAAGGGCGGCAGAACGACGAGACGCACCGAGGCTCCTTCGTCGTTCCAGACGCCGTCACTGTTGGCCGCCCTGACGCGAAACACGTATTCACCCGCAGGAAGGTTCGTATAGGTGGCCGAACGTCGGGGGCCGGCCATCACCCAGTCGTCGTCGAATCCCACGAGCCGGTAGGCGTACTCGTTCGCCTCCGGTTGCAGATAGTGGAGTGCGACGAACTCGAACGTGAGCATCTTATCCCGGTGGCCGATTCGCACTTCCTCCGCCTGCGAGAGCGGCTTCGACAGGATGGAGCCCGCCTCGACGGCCACGGGCTGGTTGAAAAGCCTGAGACCGGCAAGGACGACCGACGGCGGCGTGCGATTTTCCAGGATCCGGTTCGGAAAGAAAGCCTGCAGCCCGCCTATGCCGCCAAAAAACATTTCCCCGCTCCGACTACGGAAGTAGGCCAGCGGATTGAATTCCTGCACCTGCAGGCCGCTGGCTATCGTGAAATTGTGGAACGCCCGGCTTTCCGGATCAAAGCGTGAAAGGCCGTCAGCCGTACCCAGCCAGAGGCGGCCCATGCCGTCCTCCAGGATGCTGAGCACCCGGTTGTTCGAGAGACCGTCCTGTTCCGTGAAGTGCGTAACCG
>CAZXHQ010000333.1:0-4915 GCA_964640145.1 uncultured Rhodothermales bacterium
CGTCGAACACGCGGGCCGGTCCACGGAAGTACGTGCCTTCTTTACCCGTGATTTTCGCCACCGCGCCTCTCGGGGCGAGGTTGCCCCACAGAACTGTGAGGTGACCGCTCTTCTTGAGCGGCCTGGAGAGCGGATGCACGACGTCCTGTCCCTCTTCGAGCCCGGGTACGCCGGAGAGGTTCTCCGCGAGGGTTTTGCCGGTGACCGTCATGCAGGAGCCCTCGAGCAGGCCTTCTTCCCACAGGTACTTCATGACGGCGGGCGTGCCGCCGACCTCGTGCAGATCAGCCATGACGTAGCGTCCGCTAGGCTTCAGGTCGGCCAGATACGGGACGCGGTCGCTGACGGCCTGAAAGTCGTCCATGGTGAGGTCGACGCCGGCGGCGCGTGCGATCGCGATGAGGTGGAGGACGGCGTTCGTCGATCCGCCGAGGGCCATCACGACGACGATCGCGTTCTCGAAGGCCTGCCGCGTCATGATGTCGCGCGGTTTCAGATCCATCTCGAGAAGTCGGCGCACGGCCGACCCCGCGCGACGGCATTCGTCGAGCTTCGCGTCGTACTCGGCGGGCGTCGAAGACGAGTACGGAAGCGACATGCCCATCGCCTCCGCAGCGCTGGCCATCGTGTTGGCCGTGTACATGCCGCCGCACGCACCGGCGCCGGGACAGGCGTTCCTGATGATGATCTTGCGTTCCTCGTCCGTGATCTTGCCGGCGAGGTACTCCCCATACGCCTGCGCGGCGGAGATGACGTCGCGTTTCTGCTCGCCGCCCCAGAGCCGCGTGCAACCGGCGAGGATCGTGCCGCCGTAGACCATGATGGCCGGACGGTTGAGCCGGCCCATCGCCATGAGGCAGCCGGGCATGTTCTTGTCGCAGCCGGGCAGGGCGACGAGCGCGTCGTACCACTGCGCTCCCATGACCGTCTCGATCGAGTCGGCGATGAGATCGCGGGACGGCAGCGAGAAGCTCATGCCCTCGGTGCCCATGCTGATGCCGTCGGATACGCCGATCGTGTTGAACCGCATTCCCACGAGCCCGGCCTCTACGACGCCCTCCTTCACCCCCGCGGCGAGCCGGTCGAGGTGCATATTGCACGGGTTGCCCTCCCACCAGTTCGCCGCGATGCCAACCTGCGCCTTGTCGAGGTCTTCCTCCGTCAGGCCCGTGGCATAGAGCATGGCCTGCGAGATCCCCCGGTTCGGCGGCTGGGTGATCCGACTGCTATAGGCGTTGAGCTTCCCGGTCTCGGTTTCAGACATGGATTTTTCGGTGGCAGGTTGCAGGGTAGGATGACTCGCTCGGTTCCCAGCTACGCAGGGAACCTTGAATATGACGGTTGCCGGAATGATTTCAACCTCATCTCCAGGATCCGCAAAATATTCTCCGCGGCGTTCGCCGGACGATGATGCGGATACGTTACACGACCGTGCCGGTGCGAAAAGAAGGCTTCGTTATACTTCGTTGACGGTTTTCCAATACATGCAGAAAATAAGAGGATGATTCATGGGAATCCTCGCGTGGATCCTGTTCGGACTGATCGCAGGCGTTCTGGCCAAATGGATCATGCCCGGTCCCGACCCCGGCGGCATCTTCGTCACCATCCTCCTGGGTATTGCCGGGGCCCTGGTCGGTGGATTGATCGCCACGATGTTAGGTTTCGGCGGCATCTCCGGATTCAACATCGGCAGCTTTCTGCTCGCCATAGCCGGAGCCGTTCTGCTGCTGTGGATCTACAGGCGGATGCGCCGCCGGTAGACCGTCCGACCGATATGAGCGCGGGAGGAGCGGCCGTCCGACCTCCACGGATCGTGGGTGCGGGTCTGCAGAAGCGGGGTCGCCGTGAAGTCCGGCCGCGAACACGTAGCAGCGCTGACCGGAAGCTCACGTGAAACAGAAAGCGTCCGGCGGGGTTACCTTGCCTATGCGCGCGACTGCACCGACATATCGGCTCCTGGCCGTCCTGATCCTCACGGCGATGACGTGGGCCGTCGTCCTGCCGGTCGTGCACGTAGTCTGCGCCATGGACTCCGCCATGGCGGAGTCCACGTGCGCTCATGCGGCGTCGGCCCATGCCCACGGCGCGGCGGACGAGGGCCAGGGCCATGCTGCGATGGGGCACGAAACCGCATCCGCGGCGATGATGCCGGCCATCCCCGCCGCTCGGAACATGGCATGCTGCGTGGTTGAATCGGCGGTGCTCGAGCATCCCGCTACGCCGGCTAAGGTGACGGACAAGCAGGCGGTCGTCCTTCCGGAGCGCCCCGCGATCATGCGTGTCACCACGTCGCCGCCGGTCTTCGCCGGGTTCCTTGACCGGGCGGGATCCTCGCCGCTTCCTCCCCTCTCTTCCGCGGAACTCTCCGTCTTTCTGATCTGAGATCGGACTGCTCACGCCGGACGCTCGTCCGGCCGTGCTGAGCTCGCAACGGGCTCTCTCTAAACGCCGGCAACGCGCCTGTCTACGTGTCGTCGGCACAGTTGCAGTCCGACCACATCGATCAGAATCCATGTCTCCATTTCCTTTGCGGCTCCTCCTGGCTGCTGCGGTGTTTGCCGCCGTCACGGCGCGCACGTCGCCTGCGCAGGAGGCGCCCACCACGGTCGCCGAGGTGCTGGATGCCGTCGAACGCGCCAATCCGATGCTGGAAGCGGCCCGCCTCGAAGGCGAAGCGCGGGCGCAGCAGCGAGCGCAGGTGGCTGCGCTGCCGGACCCGACCGTCAGCGTAACGTACCAGCCCCTGCCGATGCTCACCGCGCACGGCACACAGCGAACGCAGTGGCGCGTCGAGCAGATGGTCCCCTACCCGGGCAAGCTTTCTCTTCAGGGCGACATCGCCGACCTCGGCGCGGTCGTGGCCCGGCATGAAGCCGACGCCCTGGCCGCCGACCTGCTTCTCCAGGCCAAGGAAGCCTATTACGACCTCTACCATGTGCAGCGGCTCACGGAGCTCGTGCATGCCTTTCAGGAGGATCTTCGCGGCTTCGAAGACGCCGCGGCCGCGCGCTACGAGGTAGGGCAGGGTACGCAGCAGGCCGTGCTGAAGGCGCAGGTCGAAAAAAACCAGCTCGCACAGCGGCTGATGGATCTCCGCGCACGTCGCCGGTCGGCGGCGATGGCGCTCGCGCGGCTGACGAATGCGCCCGACGGGACCTTCGAGACCGTCGACCTGGCGCCGCCGCTGCGACCCGACGTGCCGATGGAGGCGATGGTTGCGGCGTCCGTCGCCGAGCGCCCCGAGATGGCCGCGCTCGACGCCGCGGAAGCGCGGGCCTCGAAGCAGATCGCCCTGTCGCACAAGCAGCGTCTCCCCGACTTCGGCGTCAGCCTGACGTATTTCGACATCGCCTCTGCAGCGATGCCGCCCACGGCCGGCGGACGGGACGCACTGGCCATCGGCGCGTCGGTCAAGCTGCCCCTGCAGCGGGGCCGGATTCGGTCGCAGATCGCCGAGTCCGAGGTCCGCGCCCGCCAGATCGAGGCGCGGCGGGCGGCCCTCGAGACGGACATCGAGACGGACCTTGACGACCTCCTGTACGCGCTGGAGCAGGAGCGCGCCACGCTCGAGCTCTACGAGCAGACGCTTCTGCCCCAGGCCGCGTCGACGGTGGAGGCCACGCTGAGCGCCTACACGACCGGTCGCACGGACTTCTTAAACCTGCTCGATGCTGAACGCACCGTCTTTGCCCTTCGAACGGGCCGGGCCGATGCATTCATCCGCTATCTGAAAACGACCGCTCGGCTCGAGCGCGTCCTGGGTATCGCCTCGCTCGAGGATCTCGACGACGTCATCGCCACCCGAAACGAGGAGACGGAGTAACGCCATGAACACGACGAAGAAATCGATTTTGATAGCCGTCTCCGCGGGCCTTCTCATCGTGGCGGCGGTGGCACTTACGGCGCTGGTCTGGGACGAAGGTCCTTCGTCCGTGGCGCCGGACACCACCGTCGCGGAGGCTCCGGGCCGGAACGGCCTGGCTGCAGCCGATGAGGATGGAGACGGCATCGTCTACCAGTCGGGCATGCATCCGTGGATCGTCCGTGACGAGCCGGGCCAGTGCCCTATCTGCGGGATGGACCTGGTGCCCGTTCGGGTGGACGAGGTGAACGACGCAGCGGTCCGCATCGACCCGGCCACGCTCCAGAATATCGGCGTCCGCACCGCGCCGGTCTCGATCGAGCCGATGCAGCGCTCCCTTCGCACGACGGGCCGGTTCGTCATGGACGAGCAGGGCGCGCACACGGTGTCGCTGAAGATCGGCGGTTGGGTGGAGAGGCTCCACGTCGACTACGACGGGGCGATCGTGCGGCAGGGCCAGCCGTTGCTCGATCTCTACAGCCCCGAGCTCGTCGCCACGCAGGAGGAATATCTCCTGGCGCGGCGCAACCTCGAGCGGCTCGAGGGCACGCCGGCGGCCGACGATGCCCGTCGCCTCCTCGAGGCGGGGCGCCGCCGGCTCTCCTACTGGGACCTCAGTGAAGAGCAGATCCGCGAGATCGAGTCGACGGGCGAGCCCAAACGCACGCTCCGGTTCTACGCTCCCCGGTCCGGTGAGGTGATGGACAAGCGGGTCTCGGAGGGCCAGCACATCCAGCCGGGCGCGCCCCTCATGCGCATCGTCGACATCTCGAGAATCTGGTTGATGGTGGATGTCTACGAACAGGATCTCGCCTGGGTGCGGCCCGGCACCGAAGCGGTCGTCGAGCTCCCCTACGAGCCGGGCGCGACGTATCGCGGCCGCGTAGACCACGTCTACCACATGCTCGAGACCGAGACCCGAACCGCGACGGCGCGCATCACACTGCTGGGCGGGTATGACGGGCCCTTCAAGCCCGGCATGTACGCAACCGTCGGCCTGGAAGGCGGACCAACCGAGGCGACTCCAGTGGTTCCCGAGGAGGCCGTCGTGCG
>CAZXHQ010000334.1:0-4874 GCA_964640145.1 uncultured Rhodothermales bacterium
ATCGACAATGACACGAGTGCCAAGCTCGAGCGTATCGTGGAGGAGGCCCAATCCAAGAACGCCCAGGTCGAAATTGTAGCCCTCGCTTAGGAATCCGTTCTACACTGGCTGGGAGCCTGTGACGCCAAGCTCTTTTCAGGCAATTGGAAGAGGCCGACTCGGCTCGCTTCTTTCGTCGTATCCTGTGAAGCGCCACGAGAGCAGGCGCCGCTCGACCGCTCCGCTCAGATTGGAGTTGGGGTGGCAGCGTTTCGGTGCGGCAAAGTTAATATACTGTCGTGTCACGGCCTGCCTCACTTCTTCTGCCACCTACCGATGAGCTCTCGCATCCCTTGCGCCGTACCGCTCGCCTTCGCATTCGCCTTCGCATGTGCGCTGCCGGCATCCGCCCAGACACCGGTCCTGGACCGTGTAGATACCGTCCCGGACGCGTTCGTGGACGCCTACGTCGAGGTAGAGGGGCTTGGAGCCGTCGCGTTTCCGAATTCCGGCGCGGCGGAGGCGCAAGAAGCCTTCCAGCGCGGCGTGCTGCTTCTCCACAGCTTCGAGTTCGGACCGGCGGCGAAGGCCTTTCGCGAGGCGCAGGCGATCGATCCGGAATTCGCGCTCGCCTTCTGGGGCGAGGCCATGACCTACAATCATCCGCTCTGGCGGCAGCAGGACCGCGAGCAGGCTCTCGCCGTCCTGCATCGTCTCGCGCCCACGCCGGCGGAGCGCA
Organism: uncultured Rhodothermales bacterium; assembly: GCA_964640145.1. Taxonomy (GTDB): domain Bacteria; phylum Bacteroidota; class Rhodothermia; order Rhodothermales; family VXPQ01; genus CAZXHQ01. The sequence goes on from CAZXHQ010000334.1 coordinate 719, forward strand.
GGGCGAAGGCACCGACGGAGAGAGAAAAGATGTATCTCGATGCGGTCGAGGCGCTGTACGCCGAGGAGGGTTCCAAGCAGGAGCGGGACCGGATGTACATGGAGACGATGGAGCGCCTCGCTCGGGCATATCTCCACGACGACGAGGCGCGGACGTTCTACGCGCTGTCCATCCTGGGGAGCGAGAACGGCAGCCGTGATTTCGCCACCTACATGAAGGCCGCGGCGACGGCCCAGGTGGTCTTCGATAGGAATGCGCTGCACCCGGGCGCGGTCCATTACATCATCCACTCATTCGACGATCCGGTGCACGCGCCGCTCGGATTCGAGGCGGCGGACGCCTACGCCGACATCGCGCCGCACGCTGCGCACGCGCAGCACATGACGTCCCACATTTTCGTGGCCATGGGCTTGTGGGAGCGGACCGTGGAAGCCAACATCCGCGCGCGCGATACGGAGGACGCCGAGCTGGCTCGAGAGGGAAAGGCTCCAAACGTGTGCGGCCACTATTCATCCTGGCTCCACTACGCGCACCTTCAATTGGGAGAGACCGACGAGGCGGAGGATCTCATGGACCGGTGCCATGAAGGCGTCACGACGGGTACCGACGTCTCTTGGGACTATTTCGCGTCAATGCGCGCGCGGCACATCGTGGATACGGAAGATTGGACGCTGGCCGACAAATGGGCGGTGCCCATCGAGGCGTTTGCCGTCGAGGAAGGATGGTCCGGCTACGCCGATCCCCGGCTGCAGTACCGGATCACAAACGCCCTGGCCGATCTGCAACGGGGCGAGACCGCGCAAGCCGTAGCGATCGTCGAGGAGGAGCCGCGCCCCGAAACGCCGGGCGCGGCGCTTCAGATCGATCAGCTCGCAGGGCTCGTTGAGATCGAGCGAGGAGAGACCGACGAAGGACTCGCGCTGCTGAAAAAGGCGGCGCAGGCCGAGGATGCGCTGCCGCTCGAGTTCGGACCGCCCCATCCGGTGAAGCCCACCTTCGAGCTGCTGGGGGAAGAACTGCAGGATGCGGGAAGGCACGGCGAGGCCGAAGCCGCATTCCGCCGCGCCGTGGAACGAACGCCGGGCCGGACGCTTGCGGAAAGAGGCTTGCGGGAGGTCTCAAGCATCGGAGGCACGCAGTGAGGCGCGCGCCCCGAAGGGAACCACGACGCGCAGTCCGATACCCGACCTCATCGAGCCATGAACGACTCCCGCAGACGATTCTTCAAGCAAGGCGCTTCGCTGGCCGCGCTCTCCGCCGTGGGCCTTGTCGGCCCCGCCGCTTCGGCCGCCGCCGGCTTCTCGATCCTGGCCGCGCCGGTCGATGACGGCGTCGCCAATGCGGCCCGTCATCCCGACGGCTGGCCCATGGAGCACTGGCCGCACGCGGAAGACTGGCCGATTCTGGAGGGGCCCGACACGCCGAAGCTGCTCATGGCCGCCGGGCCCAGCGACGATCAGTGGGCCGACTTTCGCAAGATCAAGCAGCTAGGCATCGATAACGTGCTCCACTACGGCGCGCCGTCCATACCCTGGGACGAGCGCGAGCTCCGGCGCATCAAGGACATCTTCGCCGAGGCCGAGCTGAACATGATGCACATCTACATCGCAGGCTTCGACGACGTGATCTACGGGCGTGACGGCGCAGAGCGGCAGATCGAGCACGTCCAGGAATCGCTTCGCGCGGCGGGGGCGGCGGGGATTCCCGTCGTCGAGTACAACTGGTACGCCGATCGCCTCGTGGAAGGATACCACTTTCACGAGGGGCGGGGCGGCGCCGGCTACACGGGATACGACTACAGCCGGGTCGACGAGCTGCCGCCGGACCCGGAGATCGGCGTTCACCGGGCGGAGGAGCTCTGGGAACGGCTCGAGATCTTCCTGCAGGCCGTGATTCCGATCGCCGAGGAGGCCGGCGTGCGCATGGCGCTGCATCCGAACGATCCACCCGCACCCGTCAGCCACGGGTCGGATCAGATCATGGCGACCTTCGACGACTGGAAGCGGCTCGTAAGCCTCGTCGACAGCCCGAGCAACGGTATGACCGTGCATTCCGGCGTCACGACCGAGATCGGGGTCGATCCGACGGAGGTCGTCCGGTACATGGGCGAGCGCGACCGGATCAACCACGTCCACTACCGCAACGTGATCGTCCAGCAGCCGCGAGACAAATACGTCGAGGTGTTCCCCGACAACGGGCAGACCGATATGTTCGCGTTCATGCGCGAGCTGATCCGCCAGGGATACACACGAGGAATCTATCCGGAGCATCCGCGCGCACTCGATTACGACCGCGAGCATCGGCACGGCATCACCGGAAGCTATTCGAACGTAGGCGGCGGGGGGTACGGCGGGATGATCTACAACGTAGCCTACGCGCGCGCGATGATGCAGGCGGCGCTGATCGTGGAGGGCAAGGCGTGACGCGCATCCGACGTGCTGCGATCGCAATCTAGTGCTCGCGGCCGCCGGGGGGCGATTCACGCCGTTTCGCGAGGCGAGGTCGGCCGCGGCGTCTGCCGGCGGTCGGATTATGAACCGTAGCGATCGGGATCAAGACGACTTTCAGCAAAGGATGCCTCGATCGACGCCACCTCACTGTCCGTAAGGGCAGCAAACTCTTTCATTCTGGCACGCTTCGAGAGGCGGCCGTCGTTTTGCCGGAGAAATCGATGCAACAGGTCGATCGTATCGTCCGGCATGTCGACGATCTCTTGAACGCGCTCCGCAAACGCGTCATACGCTTCCAGATACGAGACTTCGCGCGGCAGATCGACGTCCACGGTTTCGGCGACGCAGCCGTACAGAAATTCCGCGTGCGCTGTGGCATCGAAATATCGGTAGAAGTCCACCGTCTCGTTGGTAACCTCGATATTCCTTCGCTCGGTGACCTCGTACTGGATGTGGTCCAGAAGAGGCACGGAATAGGACTCGAGTACTTCCCGATATGAGCTGATATTCCTCAGAATCGCCGCGCTGACGGGAAAGGGCACCTCGGGAGGATTGTAACCGGCCCGGGCCAGCGCATGATGGATCAGCCAGCGATGGATCCGGCCGTTTCCGTCTTCGAAGGGATGGACGTATACGAACCCGAATGCCACGACGGCCGCTGCGATCACGGGATCGATGCCGCCCAATATACTCCGATCGTCATAGGCAATGATGCCTGACAGAAGGTCTTCGAGATCGTCGGGGCGAGCGCTGATATGCCGTGGCAGCGGCTCCCGCGTCCGCCGGTCGCGATCGCCGATGAAGCCGCCTTCCTCGCGTAGACCAATTCGTACGAATCTCGTATCTCCAATGACGATGCGCTGCAATCTCTCGAGCATTGCGATCGATAGCGACGTGGCGCCCGCCTCGGCGATGGCCTGACCCCATCGGCGCACACGGTCCTGTGACGGTCGCTCGCCTTCGATGTCGAAGGATGCCCTGCTATCGTCGAGGAGAAGGAAGGCGGCTGCACGTGCAAGGACGTCCGGACGGGTCTGCCCTATGACGGCGCGAGCCTTTTCGTCCAGACGAGCGGCGGCCGCCTCTTTGAGCGCATCGCTCCACGTCACCATGGGACAGAACGCGCGCGTGCCCGGCAAATTGTTGCGAATGGCCTGCCGTCTCGAAACCTCCCCGTGATCCAGTGCGACCTGCTGCGACGGATCGACGAGGTCGATCGCTCCTGTGCGACGGGGGACGTCCTCGATCTCGAGTTCCTCTCCGGTCAACCATTCGTAGAGAAACCAGGCACGGCGCGCGTATTTGCCGGTCGGCTTCGTTCGAACGAGCTCGGCGATCACCTTCTTTGGAGCCGTCCGACACAGGGCGTTCAGGACGGCCAAAGAAATACCTTCGTACTTGAGCGCGAATTCGAGGTGCGCTTCCACCGTCTCATCAGGTTTCAGGCGACGGGGCAGCACGTACCATCCAGCTGCGCCGTCCGGCTCGTGACGCTCGGCGATTACAGCCGGACGCGGCAGATTCGGTACCGGCAGTTCGAAATGATCGATGAGCGCCGCGTATCCGGCCGCCCAGCCGGGCTCAGGCAGTGGTCGATTCCGCCATCGGGATTGTGCATCCTGATTTCGATGGAGACGTGTCGGCATCGAGGTCTGCTATGCGGTTGGCGAGATCGTTGATATTTTCGACGCGCTCTTGAGATAATG
>CAZXHQ010000335.1:0-4865 GCA_964640145.1 uncultured Rhodothermales bacterium
CCTCGCGCGGATGCAGCAGGCTCAGCGCCCGTTCGATGTCGATCTTCACCGACTCATCGAGCAATGGATCGTCGGGGCGAACTTCTTCGTCATCCGGGACGACGTCCAGGAGACTGTTGTCGTCTTCATCGTTAAACGGGGCGTCCATCGACAGGTGACGTTTTGCATGCTGCATGGCGTCGCGCACCTTGTTGACGCCGATCTCGAGCTCCTCTGCCAGTTCTTCGATATTGGGAGCTCGTTCGTATTCCTGCTCCAGCTTGGCCCGGGTCTTTCGAATCTTCGAGATCGTGCCGATGCGGTTCAGCGGCAGCCGAACGACGCGGCTCTGCTGAGCGAGCGCCTGAAGAATGGCCTGACGGATCCACCAGACGGCGTACGAGATGAATTTGAAGCCCCGCGTCTCGTCGAATCGCTTGGCCGCCTTGATCAGGCCATAATTACCTTCGTTGATCAGGTCGGCGAGCGAGAGCCCTTGTCCCTGATATTTCTTGGCGACGGAGACGACGAACCGAAGGTTCGCTCGAGTCATTTTTTGCAGGGCATCCTGATCTCCTTTGCGGATTCGTTGCGCCAGTTCCACTTCTTCATCGGGCGTAAGAAGGGCGATCTGACCGATTTCCTGGAGATACTGATCCAGCATCCGCTGGTGGCGAGGGACGTACATAGGCCAATTAGCTCGTTAGGTGGTTGCAGCGATGTCTTGTCAGACGTCGTCGGCGTGCCCGTGAGAGGGAGGGTTATCACCCTCGCCAAGGACGAGCTGCAGGAATTCGCAGCGATTCGACGTAATCATGTTCTGACGTTGATGTCCACGGCTATCTAGAAGCCATGTTTCATTCGGCAACGAACGCGCGCTGTAAGGCTACGTGAGAGCGGCGATAGAATGGGTTATTCGCATCACGTCGTCTTCGCTGTCTAGGAGGCTTGGGGCAACCCTGGCATTCGAAACAGCATATGGGCTCGTGCTTGCAACGATTCCCTGCTCACGGAGGTAGGCGACGACCTCGTCGGCCGTGTAACCCGACACGTCGAAACAGATAATACCGGCGGAAAGCTCCGGGCTCGCGGGCGTGTAAAGGTGGACGTGCCGCATGTCAGCCAGCGCTTCCTTCGCAGTCTCGCACGGCCAAGCCTCTCGGAGGAACTCGGCTGCGGGGTCGGCGCTGAACCGAGCGCCGTGGCAAACCCTCCTCCTGGCTGTACAAGAAGCTAACGCAGGCTCCCGGAGAAGAGTAAGGAGTTATTACGGGACCCGCGTCACAAATGCAAGCGCGCCGTACACGTGACGAGAGTCCTCGGCCTGGTTGCCGGGTAGAGCTCGGCGCAAATCGGTGCTGGTCGCCGAGTCCACGGTCGCGGCGGAGACCAACCTTTCAGCCGTCGGCTGACGCTAATCCGATTGCGACCCCTGAACAGGCGCATATTGCCGCATCCCCGTTCCTGTCCCTAAGTTGACGACGCTCTCCAGCATATCCATTATATGTCTGCGAACTTGAAGGGTGCCGCATTTCGGTCCGGCTTTGTCACGCGTACTGTCCGGGCTATCGTGCCGAAAAGTGGCTATACCGGGCCTGCGACCCGCAGTAGATGCCGTACGCTATGAACCCGATGGCGACGACCGCCAATACCCATGGACCGTAGGGCTGTTCGGCGAGCGTTTGCAAGGCACCTGCAAGTCCCTCGACCTCACTGGGATCAGATTGCCTGGCAGCCTGGATCACAAAGGTGCCGATGATTGCGAAGGTGATACCGCGCGCCGAAATGCCGAAGCGGCCGATCCGCCGGGCCCATCGCCGCTGCCTCGCACTCATCGCACCGACCTCGTAGCGCTTCATGAAGCGAGCGTTGTACGCATTGTAGAAATGGTACAGCCCGACCCCGACCACGACGGCGCCGATCGCCGCGAGCAACCATTGTCCGGAGGGCTGTGACAGGAGCGCGGCCGTCCATTGCTGCTGCGAGTCGCCACCGGAACTCCCTTGAGATCCAGTTCCCAGGATGATCCATGCCGCCCAGACCGCAAGCCCAAGATAGATGAGGCCGCTTACGACGTAGCCGGCACGCTCAATCAAACCCTTCGCGTCCGTGCCGGCATGCCGAGGGTCGAGCAGCGCTTCGACGAAGCGCCAAAGGGCGTACGCGAAGAGACCTACGGCCGTAAGCGCAAGGAGAACCTGCCCGAACGGCTGGTCCGCGATTTCGAGGATCGCGCCCTGCGTGCCCTCTGTGGATCCTCCCGCGCCGAACGAGGCCCGCAGGGCAAGGATGCCGACAACCGCATAGACGACGCCCTTCGTGACGTATCCGGCTCGGCCGGCTCGCGAGATCCAATCATCCGAGATCCGATATAGGTCACTGGAAACGGATGCCGCGTCGGTGTCCATGAATATTCTGTCCTTGGTTAATGTAGATGACGTCGACGGAGGTTTGCCGGGAGCGTCCGCGCGGAACGCGTACGTGGCTCCTGAGGCGCACCACGACCCCCGGACCGCGACGAACCACTTAACGACGCTAAACCGACAACAGACGCTCGAAGAAACTTCGATACCGCTGAAGGGTGCGACGCAGATCTTCGGTCGACACTTCGTCACCTGCCGACCATTGGCGTTCCAGCTCATCGCGGTTTCGCGCAAAGACGGAAACGAGCCGGTCGGACACTTCTTTCACCAGCACATCCGCCTCCTCGACCGACTGGCGAGGCTCGTCGACGAAGCGCGTCTGGATTTCCATCCATCTGGATCGAAAACCGTCCGACTCTCCGGCCGGAAAAAGGGGCGCCGCCGGGGTGCCGCCATCCGGCCCGGGGGCAAGGATCCCGCCCTCCTCGTCCATCTCCGAGGTTCGCTCCGTCGGAACGTCCGCGAGCGAACGCGATCTCGATTCGGAGTCCCGGAGCTCTACGTCGTCACTTAGCGGCCGCGAACTGCTGCGACGCTCTTCAGGATCCTGCGAAAAATCGGTCATCTTTTTACCTCGTCTTGTGGCTCTGCGCCGGTTGGTTGGATACGGTCTGCTCGAGAAGATCCTCAAACAACTCCCGGTAGTGAATCATGGCCTGTCGCAGGTCCTCCGTGTCGGCTTCACCACGCTCATTGCGGACCGCCAGGTCGTGTGCTGCACGGTAGTTACCGACCACGCGCGGATGGTCGACGGACAGATCCTCCGCTCGCTGCTCGAAGTCGCCCATGGGATAGCCGCGCGTCCGCATGACCTCCGTCACGAGCGAATCGGCTTCAGCGACGGCATGGCCCGGCGTATCCACGAAGCGTGCCTGAACCTTGCGCCAATCTTCGGCATAGCGCGAGCGCTGCTCAGGCGAGAGGGCGCGAATCTCGAACTGCTTTACACGCTGCTCCCGCCGGCGGAGCTCTTCCTCGACCCCGCGTCGATCACCCGTCTTTTCGAGAACGCGATCGTACTCGGACTCGAACCGATCGCGCAGCCGATGATGATGTCGGCTACGAAGTATCATCCATGCTATCGCCGCACCGATCACCAGGGCAAGGACTGCGACTCCAGCAAGCAACACCCAGTAGAAAGGGTCCACGACATCCTCCTTCGATGTAGATCACGTCTGGGGAACGTCGTCTATAACCGCCCACGCACTGCAAGGATCGAGCGTAGAAGCCCGTGAGCGTAACGAGCGAGATACTTCTAATTGCCCGGCGTGGGCCGAGCCGTCGCCAGCTTGCGCTGCGGCTTACCGAGAAGCCCGCGAACGAGGCGACCGCCATACGGGTCGCCCTCATCCTTGGCGCGGCGTTACGTCCGAATCAGGAACGGGCCGTATAGAGCGCCACGAGCGCCGCGCCGATCGCCTGGGAAAGGTCGCCCAGCTTCGCCGGGACGACCGTGATCTGACTTCGCTGCGCCGGCCAGAGATAGGGCGTGGCCGTCTCGCGGACGATCTGTAGGTACCGCTCGCGGAAGGCCTTGGTTGTGGCTCCCGGATCCATCAATCCACCGCCGATCACGACGAACCGGGGATCGACCGCCATCGCCAGGTTGGCGACGTGGTACCCCAGTGCTCGCGCCTGGAAGTCGAAGATCTCGACGGCCAGCTCGTCGCCGTCGTGCGCGAGGCCGCGCAGCTCCAGCGCCCGCTCCTTCAGGCTCCGATCCGACCGCGCCAGCGGGTGATCCGGCCGTTCGGCGAGCTTCTCCTCGAGCAGGTACGGCAGGCCGGAGATCGTCGTGTACACTTCGATGCACCCCCAGTCGCGACCGCAGCCGCATGGGTAGAGGCTGACGTCGAGCAGGTGCAGCGCGGCGGGCATGTGACCGCCCTCCATCCCGGTCAGCGTATCTCCTTCGAGGGGAAGGCCGTCGTCGCCGATGAACGCACACCCGAGACCGGAGCCCGGTGCCAGCATCAGCACGGTGCCTTCGCCGGGACGGCGCACCTGATCCGCCTCCGCCACGCCGCCCAGGTTGCCGTCGTTGCCGATCGTCAGCGGAAGCGCCCGGCCGGCGCGCTCGGCGAGTGCGCCGCTGTATTCCGTGTGGACGTCGAACCCCTCGAAGCTCGCCGGCAGGTTGGCCGCGAGGCCGAGGACCCCGTAGCGTACGAACGGTCCGGGAATGGACAGACCGACGCCCTGAACCTGGTCCCACGAGAGGTTGTGACGGCCGAGGTACTCGTCGAGAATCTCGACCCAGACCCGGACGGCCTCCGCGGGCCCCTTCTCGGCATTCGTCGGCCGCTGGATCAGCTCCGTCGAGATGGCCCTGCCGTCGTCCCATACGCCGCCGACCTTGGACGTGGTGGCACCGCCGTCGGTGCCCATGTAGATGAGGCGGTCTGCACTCATAGCATCACTCTTCGGTTGCATTCTCGTTACCCCCCGCGCCTGTTCATCGCG
>CAZXHQ010000336.1:0-4828 GCA_964640145.1 uncultured Rhodothermales bacterium
TGAAGCACGTCCGGCAGCCAGTCCTCTCGCTTCGGAGCGCGCGTCATCAGCTCGTCGACGGCGATCTGCGGCTTTTTCCCTTCGAATAGAATCTCGTATACGGCCTCCGTAATGGGCATCTCGATGGCGTGCCGGCGCGCGAGCTGGTGCACCGAGTCGGCCGTCCGCACCCCCTCGGCGATCATGCTCATCTCACGCTCGACCTCTTCCAGCTGCTTTCCGCGACCGATCTGCTCGCCCACGAATCGATTTCGGCTATGCCGGCTCATGCAGGTGACCACGAGATCGCCGATGCCCGCCAGTCCCGAAAACGTCGAGCCCTCCGCGCCCAGCGCCAGCCCCAGGCGCTTCATCTCGGCCAGGCCGCGCGTCACGATCGCCGCCTTCGTGTTGTCTCCATAGCCCAGCCCGTCGCCCATCCCGGCCGCGATGGCCATCACGTTCTTCACCGACCCGGCGATCTCGACGCCCCGCACGTCGCGGTTCAGGTAGACCCGGAGCCGGGACGTCATAAAGGTAGCCTGAATCTCCCGGACGGCCTCGCTCGAATAGGCGGCGGCCACCACCGTCGTCGGCTTCTCCTCTGCCACCTCTTCGGCATGGCTGGGTCCCGACAATACGCCGAGGTGGGCCATCGGCACGGCGTCGAGCACGTCGTGCATCACGCGCGTCGTGGTCATCAGGGTTCGATTCTCGATGCCTTTGGCCACCGAGACGCAGAGCAGATCCTCCGTGGCATACGCACGTACGCGCTGTGCGCAGTCACGCACGGATTGCGACGGCGTGGCGAACACCCACATGTCCCGGACTGCCGCCGCCTCCTCGATCACCGAGGTCACGCGAAGCGCCTCCGGCAGCAACGCCCCCGGAAGGTAGGTCGGGTTGTGGCGCTCGCGGGACATGTACTCGGCCGCCTCGGGCCGGCGCGTCCAGAGCGCGACGTCGTGGCCCGCCCTGGCCAGCACGATGGCGAGCGCCGTACCCCAGCTGCCCGCACCCAGCATTGCGATGCGCTTGGCCACCACGAAACGATGATTGTGATAAGAAACCGCGAGTGACCCGCCGGCACCGGACGGCCTAGAGTTCGCCCTTACCTTTCAGGCCGCGAGCCGGACGGAAGGAGCTGATCCGGCTCTCCGTGCCCGTAATCAAGCGGCGTATGTTCGATCGATGTGCGACGATGATGCCCAGCGCCATCACGCCGCTGAAGATGAGCAGGCTGGGATCGAGCGCGTCGATGCCGAAAATGTAGCGCCGGATGGCGATCGCCGATGGAAACGCAACCACGGCCGACAGCGAAGCCAGTGATACGTAGCGAGACGAAAACAGGACGATCACGAATACGGCGAGCGTAATCCACATCGTGATGGGCGTGAGCGCGAACAGGACCCCACCGGCCGTGTTGACGCCCTTGCCCCCCTTGAAGCCCGCCCAGACGGGATACATGTGCCCCACGATGGCCGACAAACCGGCCAGAAGGCGCACCACCGTCTCCATCTGCCAGACCTCGACCCCGGAGGGCAGCGCATCGACGCGCAGCGACGCGATCACGCCGGCCGCGAGAAGCCCTTTGCCCAGATCCACAATCGTCGCCAGGATACCGGCCTTCCAACCCAGCACGCGAAAAACGTTCGTGGCGCCCGCGTTCCCGCTGCCGTACGTGCGCACGTCTTCCCCGTACATCAGCTTGCCGACCCAGACGCTGCCCGGTATCGAACCGGCCAGGTAGCTCAAGATCAGTATGAGGATCAGCGAAAGCATGACGGGCCAGTATGCAAAGTTAGAACGAACAACCGCTCGCTTCGACACTTACGGCAAAATTCGTGCCTCGAACGCGATGCCGGATGAGCCGGCCGCCCCGCGATGCGCGCGACGGACGGGCGGTGGGTCCGATACGGGTTTTCAACGTGGACCCGCCGCGTAGAAGCAGGCGGAGCTCGCCGGTTGTATTAACGATCATACCGGGCCTTTTGGTTTCCTATCCGGGAATAAATGCGGCATCCCGGATACGACCAGTCTTTTTACGTGTCCGCGGTCACCCTGCCGATCTCGACGGGTTCCTCTCGCAGGCTTTCGAGGATCGCCGCCGCGCGTGCGGCGTGCTCGGTGGCGACCACCGCAATCAGTCCGATGCCGAGATTGAACGTGCGGCGAAGGTCGTCTTCCGGCACCCCGCCCAGCTCGGCGATCAGCTCGAAGATCGGAGGCCGCTGCCAGGCCTCATAATCGACGTCGCAGGAAAGGCCGTCCGGCATCACGCGCTTCGCATTGCCCGGAATGCCGCCGCCGGTCACGTGGACGAATCCCCGCCCCAGGCCGGCGTCGATGAGCCCGCGAATAGGCCTTAAATACGACCGGTGGACCGCGAGAAGGGTCTCTCCGATACTGCGGCCCCCGAGCGCGTCCGGTCGATCACCGACGTCGAAATGCTCGAACAGCACCTTGCGGGCCAGGGAATACCCGTTCGTATGCAGCCCCGTGGAGGGCAGACCCAGCAGCACGTCTCCGGCCTGGATGGCCGAGCCGTCCACGATCATCGCCTTCTCGACCACGCCCACGATCGTGCCGGCCAGGTCGTACTCGCCTGCCGCGTAGATGTCGGGCATCTCAGCCGTCTCCCCCCCGATCAGCGCGCACCGGTTTTCCGTGCAGGCCGCCGCGAAGCCTCGCACGACATCCTCGGCAGCGGCCGGATCGAGCTTCCCGGTCGAAAAATAGTCGAGAAAGTAGAGCGGCTCCGCTCCGCATACGGCAATGTCGTTTACGCAGTGATTGACCAGGTCCTGCCCGACCGTATCGTGCCGGTTCATGCGGAAGGCGACCTTGAGCTTCGTCCCGACGCCGTCGACCGACGAGACCAGGACCGGCCGGTCGTAGCGGTCGAGGTCGAGCTCGAAGAAGGCGCCGAAGGCGCCGATGTCGGCGAGCACGCCGGTCGTGTAGGTTTCGCGAACGAGCGGCTTGATGCGGCGAACGGTTTCCTCGCCGGCTTCGATGTCGACGCCGGCTTCTCGGTAGGTGGTCATGGCGAGTCTGAAGGGAGGTGACAGCGGCGGTGAACGCGCGGCGCTACTGCGACCGGAAGGTCGTCCGGCCGAAGCGGGCCTGGAACCGCACCTGCACGCGGCTGCGCAGTGAAAGTGAGATCGGCTCCGACCACAGATCGAACTCGCGACGGCGGATTTCGTTGAGCACCTCGAGTCCGCCGAGCCACCATCGCTTCATCGCAGAGGCCTGGCGGCGCGACAGCTCCTTGGCGAGCGGTTCGGCCTGCGCGAAGGCGTTCTTGGCGCGAATGGTCTGCTTCCACAGCAGGCGCTTCATGTTCTCGTCGACGCGCCCCTGCCGCAGCTGCTCGACGGACACGCCGTGCTGGTCGAGGTCGGCTTCCGGGATAAACAGGCGGTCCCGCGCCACGTCGTCCTTGAGCGCCATCAAACGTCCTACCCAGAAGAACCCGCAGGCAAGCTCGTCGGCGAACGTGAGCTGCCACGAACCGGAGGCGCCGGCGAGATGGGCGAGCATCCGCGCATGTGATCCGGCCCATTCGCGAACGAACGTCTTGATGGCGAGATTGTCGGGAAAACGCGCCGGCACGGCATACACCTCCGACGCGAGAACTTGTGCGGCGAGCAGTTCGACGGGCAGCCGCTCCGCCTCACAGGCCTGATAGGCGGCCTTCGCTACCTCCTCCGGGACCACCTTCAGAGTCCGCCGATCCAGGACCTTCGCTCGCTCCGCCTCGAAATACGCGCTCAAATCGGACCCGTCCAGCGCCGGAGCATACGGATCGGTGAGGGCGACGTGAAAGTCCCACAATGCCTGAGCGCGAGGGCGCCGGTCGCGCGACCAGCCGTCCCGGTAAAACGGCCTCGGCAAGCTCTCCACTGCTGCTACGTCGCTCACGCAACCTCCATCTGGCGCTTCACCACGCTGATCTGACTGCCGTCGAGCACCATCTCCACCTCCCGTTCGGTCAGGTCGTGCCGGGCCGGGTACTCTTCGTTCTTTGTTCGATTGTGGATGGTGACGGTCCGGCCCGACCGGATGGCCGCGCGAAGATCGGCCAGCGTGAGCTCGTCACCCTGATCGATCCGCTCGTAGTCCCCCGGCTGGGCAAACGTCAGCGGAAGTATACCAAAATTCGCCAGGTTCTGCCGGTGGATCCGGGCGTACGATTTCACTACGACGGCGCGCAGGCCGAGATACCTGGGCGCCAGGGCCGCGTGCTCGCGGCTCGAGCCCTGGCCGTAGTTGTCGCCGCCCACGACGAAGAAGCCGGATTCCCGGTAGGGCTCGGTCCGCTCGTAGAAGGATTCGTCGACCTGCTCGAAGACGAATTTGCTGATCTCCGGGATGTTGCTTCGAAACGGAAGGATGCGGGAGCCCGCGGGCATGATCCCGTCGGTGGAGAGGTCGTCGCCCACCTTGAGCAGTACCGGGCCCTCCAGGCGATCCGGAAGCTCGTCGAATTCAGGCAGCGTCACCACGTTCGGCCCCTTCTCGAGCTCGACCTCCTCCCCCCGCTCGGCGGGCGTCACGATCTGATCGGTGTTGACGGCGATCTCCTCCGGCTCGGCGACCCGTGGATAGGACATGCCGAAGAGGTCCTCCAGATCTCGTGGATCGGTAATCTTTCCGGTCAGCGCCGATGCGGCCGCCGTCTCCGGACTGCACAGGTAGACGGCGTCCTCTTTGGTGCCGCTCCGTCCCGGGAAGTTGCGGGGCACCGTCCGCAGGCTGATCCGCCCCGTGGCCGGGGCCTGGCCCATCCCGATGCAGCCGTTGCACCCGGCCTGGTGGATCCGGGCTCCGGAATGGACCAGCG
>CAZXHQ010000337.1:0-4797 GCA_964640145.1 uncultured Rhodothermales bacterium
ATACATCTCAGATCGCAGCGCGCGTTAGAGGTCGAGCCGACGAGCTCGCTGGCATTGCTCTCCGTGGTGGCGGTCATCGGTCTGGGCATCCTGCTCCTCGCCTGTGTCAATTTTATCAATCTGACGACGGCACGGTCCGCGGACAGAGCGCAGGAAGTGGGCATACGCAAGACGCTAGGTGCCACGCGCGCGGAAGTGGCGTCCCAGTTCTTCGGCGAGGTGGCGCTCATGGTCGGGGTGGCGGTGCTCCTCGGACTGGGCATCGCCGCGGCGGCCCTCCCTCACTTCAACGGCCTCGTAAGTCGGACGCTCGTCTTATCGTTCTCACCGGAGCGCGGGATCCCGCTAGGGGTGCTCTTGGTCGCCGTAAGTGCTGCGTCGGGACTATATCCGGCATTTGTCATGGCCGGATATCAGCCGGCTGCGGTTCTGAAAGGTTCGGGGAGCCCGACGGGCGTATCCATCGGCCTCCGGAAGGTCCTCATCGTGCTGCAGTTTGCGGTCTCGACGGTGCTCGTCATATGTACGGTGACGGCCTCCAGCCAGCTCGAGTACCTGCGCGGCAAGTCGCTTGGGTTCGACAAGGAGCAGCTGGTCTCGTTTTTCCTGGAAGAAGAAACGCGCGCGAACGTAGACGCCCTGAAGCAGGCCTATTTGCAGCTGCCGGGCATCTCAGGGGCGACGGGCTCGCTGTTGATACCTGGCGAGGAATCGTGGACGTGGGGCGTCCGTACGGACGGATCCGAAGACGGACCCGTGATCGGCACATACATGGTCGATTTCGACTTTCTGCCCGTCTACGACATCGATCTCGTCGGGGGCCGGCCGTTCGACGCCGAGCGCTCGACCGATTCGACCGAAGCGTTCATCCTGAACGAATCGGCCGTTGCCGTTCTAGGCCTGGGGTCGCCCGAGGAGGCCGTCGGATCCACCCTGCACTGGTCCGACGAACGATCCGGTCGCGTCATCGGCGTCGTGGAGGACTTTCATGTCGCTTCCCTTCACAGCCCGATCGAGCCAGTCGTGATCTTCGTCGAGCCGTGGTACCGATTCATGACCCTGCGGATCGCGGCGGATGACGTGCAGCGCCTGCTCCCGCAGATGGAGGAGATCTGGCGATCGTTCGCACCGCATCTTCCTTTCCAGTACACGTTCTTGGACGATCGATTCGAGGTCCTTCATGATTCGGACCGGCGCATGGCGCGCACCATCACGGTGTTTGCGGTGATCGCCGTACTCATCGCCTGTCTCGGACTGCTCGGGCTCGCGTCCTATTCGGCACAGGCCCGAACGAAAGAAATCGGAGTGCGCAAGGTGCTCGGTGCGTCCAGCGTCGCTATCGCCGGACTCTTTTCGAAGGACTTTCTGGCGCTCATCATCATGTCGTTCGTCGTCGCGGTGCCGGTGGCTCACACGGCGATGCGAAGCTGGCTGGATACGTTCGCCTACCGCATCGAGTTGGGTCCGGGCCTTTTTCTGGCAAGCGGCGCGGCCGTTGCACTCATCGCACTGCTTACGGTCTCCTATCACGCCGTCAGGGCGGCACTCGCCGATCCGGTCGAGAGCCTGCGATACGAGTGACGATCTGCCACGGCCGGTTGGGCGGCCCTTCGCATCGTCACCGCACTGCGTTTTGTCCGGAGCCTCGACTTACCGCATGAGGAGCCCGATCAACGTGATGATCGCCGTGAGCGCCCCGATAAGCGCCAACACGCGGGTGAAGAGTTTGTATCGTCAAGCGGACTCCGGGTAGAGATGTAGCGCGACGAGCAGCCACTCTCCGTTAGGAAGAACCCAAGGGATTGATATGTCGGGTTTGCGACGGTCCAATAGCCAGGTCAGGTCGTTTCCTTGGGATGTTGCTCCCGAACCCAGATTGTAGGAAGATCGATGATCTCATTAGCAAGGCCCCGGTCGAAATCTTCTTTCATGACCTGTCAAGTGAGCGTATAATCAAGTCGAGCCCCGGAGCGAGGCGTCGAAAGTACGTCGTTGTTGACGAAATCAAGGCCAGTCATGCGCTCGTTATGCTAGAAGACGTTCGTGCCGGCGTTCAAGAGCCCGTAGAACGTCGGCTCTTCGTGTTGAACGTATGTGCGCATTATTTTCCCAAGGAGGGACTCTCCGAGTCTCGGCAGGAGCATCCAGATATTGCGCAGGTATTTGTCCGTTGTCTTCTGACGCTTCAGGCGACGGAGACTGGAGAGGAAGCGCTGGATTTTCTCATCGCTATGCTTCAGAACCGACATGCCTTGTCGAACGATATCCTTCCACTTCTCGTCCTCTGTCCCGTCTTGCATGTGCTTGAACGCCCCGCGGGCGAAGAATTCGCCGGAGAGAACGCCATTGTCGCAAGCGAACCGCTTACCCATAAGAGACGCCTCAAGCTTCCAGCTGCGATCGTAGCTCGTCCGCCTTACCAGACTGAGCGCGATTCCGTCGTCTTTCGAGACGTCCTTGTTCCTGAGGGCGGAGGGTAAGTTCTAATCATAAGGCGGTGCCCTTAATCGTGCGCAGCGTACTTTGGCAATAGGCCTATAGCCTCGCGGAGGCCTGAAAGGCAAAACGCGGCCCACCAACTTTCTGGTTCAGGGCGGATTGGTGACGAATAACAGTCTGGTCATACTATCCAAACTCCAAGCAAGAGGGTCCGTCACACATTTGGCGACGAACCCCCCTGGTGGCTCCGAACGACAACTGGAAATCAGTTCTATCTCACGAGACTTTCGCTCGTGCCATTCCATTCATCCTTTCTATCGAGATAACCATCTCAATATGCATCCAGGATTACCGCCCGAATAATCCCTGTCCGAATAGTAGGATACATGAAGAGACCGCTTTCCGCCGCGTCGCATCGGACAAATGAGTAAACATTGCCGACTTCGTCGGCAACCCGATATTTAAGCCTGATCAGCTTCCTTCTTCTTGAACGGCTCTTTCGCCACCACCTTCACGCCTTGAATGGTCGTGGTGACCGCGTCGCGTACCGTCTTCACGGCCTTATCGCTGATTTCGCTGGCCCCTTGGAGCGCGCCTGTGGCGGCCGCCGTGGCCGCATCTTCCGCTTTGAGACCGACGCTTTTCGCGGCATCGATCGCTCCCTCGACAGTGGCACGCGCCACCTTCCCGAGGTCGGCGCCGACGTCTGATGCCCCTTTGATGACACCCTGAGCCGAGCTGGATGCGATAGCCGTGACATCCCCACCAATCTCGTTGGCGCCCGCTATGCTGCCACGCACGGCGTTCTTCGCTGCTTCCATTACGTCACCACCGACTTTCGCAACGCCCTGGATGACGCCACTCGATACGCCGACCGCGGTCTCCTTGACATCCAGCGTCACATCCCGCGTCGCAGCAATGGCGCCGTGAACGGTCCGCCGTGCAACCATACCGACGTCTTCGCCGACGTCGCTCGCACTGCCGATGAGCGTTCGCGCAACCGACGCGAGCGACGTCACCGTTACCGTGCCGACTTCGGCGGCACCCGTGACAAGGCCGATGATCGTCCCTTTGACCACGTTGCCAAGCTCCGATCCAACCTCGTGCGCCGCCTGGAGGGCCCCCGTGAGAATGTCGCCCACCGCCGCGGGTATCGCCTCGCCAAGCTTGCCCACGCCTCGTACGGCATTCACCGCCGAGTTTCGCACGACGTTTACCGTGCCGTCGACGGTATCCCCTGTGCCCTCGATGGCACGCGCGACACCTTTGCGAACCTCAACCTTTGTTTCTCCTTCGGCCATTGTATCTGTCACCAGTCTGGTTTGTGGAATCATCTCCTTTTCGCACGCGCCATTTACATCCGGCGCTTCGACTACAACAACTAGCGTAGCAGACACACGGCCATCAAGCCGCTAGATCGGGTGTTACAGGAACCTTACGGGGCGCTAAGACGCCGATGGTGCATCTGCCGGTACAATGCCGATCTCCACGCGGCCGTTTTTCCTGCTTGTTTTCTCGCGTATCGTCGGCGTGACCGGAGAAGACTCACCCAGTCCGACGGTGTTCATGCGCTCCGCCGACACATTCTGCTGCTGCAAATAGGCCGCCACGGCGGACGCGCGCCTTTCCGAGAGTCTCTGATTGAATTCTTCCGTCGCGTCGGAGTCGGTATGGCCCACGACGACGAGTACGGTCTCGGGATACCGCTGCAGACTGGCAGCCAGGGTATCGAGGCTCAGCCAGGCGTCTGCGGGCCGAGCCGCAGTCCGTTCGTCATCTGCTGTCATGGCTGAGTCGAAGTTCGTGGTGCGCCTTTCGTGATATGCTCCGTCTCATCGCATTCGGGATGAGGCAGAGCTATACTCGAGGGGCCATTGCCTTCAGTCCCCGCAAGGACGCGCCGCTAACCGAAAGCAACGACCACGTATCACCCGTGTCGTCGCTCGCATACAACCGACCATTCCCGAGGCCGGCAACGAGCAGCTTCCCCATATGCATTAGCACGTACGGCATGCTGTTTAAGGGCTGCGGCAGCTCGCCACCGAGCGGTTCCCAGGGCCCTGCACCGCGCCAGCGGTAGATCTGCGCCCGAGCATTCCCCTCCGAATGCGCATAGCGGGCGCCCGGACTGGCCGAGACGTACCACAGGTCCGGATCCTCCGGGTCGACCGTCAATGCCCACGTGTAATGGCGGTCCCGCCCATCATCCGCCGGCTGCCAGGAGCGACCGCCGTCATGGCTCCAGGCGGCACCGCCGCCCGCGGCCTCGTACGCCCGCATGGTCACACGGGGGTGCCATGCCAGCGCGTGTACGTCCTTCTGCGCGCCCGGCGCGTGATCGGCCCAGGTCTCACCGCC